>JAFGIC010000239.1 GCA_016929815.1 Deltaproteobacteria bacterium | reverse complement strand
TCCACCTTCGCTAAAAGCTATGGTGGACGGGTCGGCGGTCATGAATTCGACAGAATAAAGATGGTCCTTCTCCGGCACCGTGACAGCTGATATTAGGAATCCGAAAATTGGTGTTTTCGGATGGGTACGCAGTTTAAAAAGACATGAATATAGGCATATTGGGACGATTTGTTTTAAGTGTCAAGGGAAAAGATTAAGGCATATCAATTGGGGACGCAAGCGTTATGTCTGCGCCCCCAACCATTAAACTCCATTGTTGAGACGTAGTTCTGATGTTCAGGATAAGAGTATCCCGGTTCTCCGGCAGGGCTTAAACCTGCGACGCCACACAGAATGCATGGCGAATGGTAGTTATAATTCTGCCGTTATTGCCGGTGCAGTCGCCCACGAGAATAACCTCGTCTGCTGCGCCCGCGAAATTCTCCGCATCCTCGGTCCTGGGTTTAAGACCGTTCCAGATCACAATGCTGTCGGCCTGGACGGACTTCTCAGCCCCCTTTTCATCCGTATAGGCCACCTTTCCTCCGGTAATGCCCGTAACCGTGGTCTTCATGTGATATGTGAAGTCGGGATGATTTTTATATATCTTTTCTTGCTTGCCTACATTGTGAGCGCCTATATCCGCCGGGTCTATCATCTCTTCCCCTGGCGCAAGCACCGTTACCTTGTGTCCGTCCAGGACCGTGGATATGGCGGCCTCTGTGCCGAATTTTCCCGCGCCTATAAACACCACGTTCTTTCCCAGGGCCTTCTTGTTGCTGTAACAGGTCAGGATATTAAAGACATTTTTAGCATCCGCGCCTTTCATCCTGGACTCGACAACCTCGGCGCCTGTAGCTACCAGGACAGTGTCATAGCCGGCAGACTTTATCATATCCTTGGTGGCCTTTGTGTTCAATCTCACCTCGATCCCGGCCTTCTTTACCTGGTTGATCAGGTAATCCTTGAAGACCTTGTAGGTCCAGTTCCACGGTGTATAATCCGTGTATTTCTGAAGTCCGCCCAGTTCCGGGTCCTTCTCGAACATAGTCACCTTGTGACCCCTCTCTGCGGCCACAAGTGCAGCCTTCATGCCGGCAGGTCCTCCTCCTATCACGGCAACCTTCTTTTTTGTCAACGGAGCGTCGATGTATTTAAGTTTATAGATAGGCGCCCCCCACTTGGGATTTACGGTACACCTGGCAAAATGTGGCCCCTTGGTCATGCTCTCCGAATGGCAGTTATCACACTGGATGCAGGGAGTTACATCATCCGCCCTGCCCGCCGCCACCTTTTTGACCAGTTCCTGATCCGCAAAAAGTGCCCTGCACATGACCACCATGTCCGTTATGCCTTTTGCGATATACTCGTCATTTTTTATCGGGTCAAACAACCCGCCGCCAAAGCTTACAATAATCTTCACACCTGCCTTTTTAATGGCCTCGGCATAATAATAGGAAGATCCCGGTTCGTATTTTCCCGTAACCCAATTTGCACCGGCGCTGCCGCCGCTCTTCATCATCAAGATGTCTGCAAGGCCTTCAAGCTTCTTTGCCGCCTCAACGGCCTGCGCTATTTCAGATTCACTCGGCTTATTCGTGGTATTCGTCCATGGGAGGCCCGCCGACCCTACGCCCATGGCGCCGCGCATGCCGATGTTAAGGGGCGATACTATTAAAAGATTAGTTGCAGCACGGACTGCCTGTACCGCCTCAAGGGAGGGTGAATCCATCTGATACAGGTCATAACCGATTTCCTCTTTTTCCTTTGCGTCCTTTACGATATCTTCAACGGTCTTGGGCGCCTCCCTCATACCTGTAGTTCCCGTAGTGCTCAACGGACTGTCCTGCAGGCCGGACTTGCCGCTCTGTCCTGATGCCTCGCCGGGCACAGGGGCGCCCAGGCCGGTATTGCCGCCGGATAAAATCAGAGAGCCTTCACAATGTATGTCTTCCATGGCCCGTTCGACATAGTTCCAAACCGGTGGTATGTCCAGCCAGCTATTATCCGAGATATGTTCCCAGCTCCAGTACTCAGGATTCTCTTCCTTGGTATGATATGTCCGTGGAAATTTCCCAAAAGAGGTCTCCATGGTGACAATTGCGGCGTTCTTGGCTATATTTGAATAATGGTTTCTCCACGCATCGGCGGGAAAATTCTCCGGCCCCTGCAGGGTGTAAATCGGCGAGATGGTATGCATTATTCTATTCTTAAGCACCCTGTTTCTGACGCTAAGAGGCGATAAAAGATGAGGACACCTGTTGCCTGCCGCCTTAACAGAGGCAGCTGCAGCCGTGTCCGCTGCCATTGCAGCACGGATCTTGTAATCCGCGAGCTTTTTGCAGGTAAGAGCGCATGTGGATGCGAAACCTGCGGCAATCATAAATTGACGTCTGCCCATAAGTGTTTTAATTAGACTCATGACTTCCTCCTTTTTTATATTGTTATACAAATATGCCTAAAGAGGCCTTTCAGTACTTCTAAACGAAAAAAGGATGAATTATGAAAAACAGCTCAATGAAGAGGTTAATAGTCTGTAATTGGGAAAGTATATGCGATTATATGAAAGGGCTTGTTTTTAGGCAATAAAAAAAGGGCTGGGGACGCATACTTTATGCATGCGTCCCCGAATATTGTGGGCTATTGTCGCGCCGTAGCCCTGCCATTCAATACCAAAACGGGGCCTGGTCCTCCGGCAGGTTTAAACCCTCGACGCGGCATAAAAGGCGCTGCGGATCGCCCTGTTTATCCTGCCCTTTTCGCCGGTGCAGTCGCCGACTACAAGTACCTCGTTTGCCGACCCCGCGAAAGTATCCGCATCCTCGGTCCTGGCCTTAAGACCGTTCCAGAGCACAATGCTGTCTGCCTGGATGGACTTATCGGCGCCCTCTTTATCCGTATAGGTCACCTTGCCCCCGG
>JAFGIC010000238.1 GCA_016929815.1 Deltaproteobacteria bacterium | reverse complement strand
TGGCAGGGATCATCTGTATCCTGGCATCAGGAGGCGGTGATGATGGAGATGATGACACCCAGGACGAACCGCTCACGGGGAATGCCATCCTGGACATTCAGATCATTGATAGTGGACTTAGCGATATTCCTCCGGCCGCGCCTGAAGGATTCACATTGCTGGACTATGATATCAATAAAGGTACACTTCAGGATTATGTCTGGCTGTATTATAAGGTCGGGAAGGCCGACGGGTCGGAGGGAATGCCCATAAGCGAAATATATACCGTAAATGAGAACGTTGGAGAGGAGCCCCATGGTGGCACAAAGGTGCCTGTCAGTGTGAATGGTGTTGCCGGCGGCATATGGCTTTATTATATTAAGGCCAGCAGACCGGTAGTACGGTATATTGTTATCTTTAATGCCTCGACTTGGGAAAAGTTATATGGCCCGCCTGAGGAAGCGTACAATTATGAAACCGTGTGGGTCGAGGAGTTATCTGATGATGACAGGGACGCGCTGCCAGATTTTGGAGTCCCCGCGGATGCACAGGATTTAAATGAAGGGGCCGGCCCTTTCAGTGACTATATATACATAGGATATGGGACCGATTAAACGGGTTTTTATGTCCTAGTCATGTGTTTTATTCGTGATATGACTGTGTAAAGCCCTTATGGTGTCCTTTAGAGTTTGTTCCATTAACAATTTCGGGAAGGAGATAAAGGCCATGAAGTCTGAAAATATTGCAAGGTTTCTGCGATATGCAGCTGTGATATTTATAACCGCTTTCGGAATCATCACCCTCACAGCCTCGGGCAGCGGGGATGATGATTATGATGCGCCTCCGACCTCCTGGGAAAAGGAGATCGGGCCTGAGGGCGGCACGCTCGAGGTAACAGAAGATGAGAGTCCGCTTTACGGCATGAAGATTGAGGTCCCGCCAGGGGCCCTGGCCCAGCAGGCAACAATCACTCTTTCCCTGGACGCATCCGATCCCTTGCCGGAGGGATTTGATAACAGTTATCCCGTTGCAAATATAGACTCTGATGCGCCTTTCCTTCAGGACGTTAAGATAACATTTCCCATATGGAGCATACCAACCGGCGACGGCGAAATTCTGAGCGCCTATTATTACAGGACCAGTGATGGAATGTGGACAATAGTGTCTGCCATGGAAATAAATGACACGCAGTTAATCATTGAGACAGATCATTTGAGCCTGTGGAGGTGGGGTACGGTTACCTTGGAAGATGTGGCGCCGGAGACAGTAACTGCCGCGATGCAGGAGATTTTTACCGACTACGATGTGTTAGAGCCGTCGGCAGCAAATGAAATGGCCACATTCACATCAATGTTTAATGACTTGCTCGAGCATTTTGAAACCTATTCATGCGAAGACCGGCAGGCCGTTGCCAACGTCCTTGGCGACATCATCAATGAAACAAAAACAGGAATCGAATCATATGTGGATGATCCGGATGTCATAAGTGCATGCAACCCGGATTACGTCTGCACATTAGATCACATGCTGATTACCGATGAAAATATGGGATTAAAAAAATGGGCAGAGGTGGAAATCAGGTCCGTTTTTGGAGAGGCCATTTTGGGTGAGGTGCTCACGGAGGTACTCGGCAAGGCGTTGATGGACGGCCAGTATCAAGGTGCAGTCGAGCATGAATTAGGATGCGATTACAGGTGTATATTTAAAAATGGCACTTTTGATTTCTATCTCAATGTAATAGTGTGCAATTTATCTTATGTTGCATTATTTGCCTTGGAGATGGCTGATTCCTATTATAACCCCTGTACTACTTAATGGGGCTAATACAGTTGGTCCGATATTCCTCGGAATTTTTTCCTGATATAAGAGTCTTCTCCCGTTCAGGTGGAGAAGACTCTTTGAATTATCAGGGACTCCAGTAATTCCCCGATATTGTCAACAGGTACATAACCTTGAGTGTATTTCCAAAGTAACCGTTATCGTCAAGTCCTTCTGCGGTCGCGGTCATCAGTTCGAATAATTTGTCAAGCCATTGCTGATTTTGAGTTTCCAGCATAGCGCTCACAGCAAAGGCCCCAATAAAGGCAACATCCTGATATCCTCCTATTTGAGTTCCGTCCAGCAGATACCCGCTTTTTATATTTTCAGGATTGCCGCCGGTAGATGCTATCAGCCAGCTGTTTATTGCGTTTAAAGCATTTTTACCCCTCGCATCACCTGAAATAAGATAGTCCGTTGCTATCCTCCATGGGTCACGGCATGCATTATAATAGTAGGCGCCGTCATATTCCGATTCCAGGAAGTTCTCTTCCGCAGGGACCGGGGCTGAATCGCAGTTTATTATAAAGTCAGGGATAAGCCCTGTTGCAGGGCTATAATCCGTCTGTATCGAATTTATAAGCACATAGCAGGTATCAATAACCTTATTCCAGTCCTGATCGGCTGAAAACTCTGTGAAGGCCCTGAAATGGTCCATGATAAAATCTGAGGTCCGTGTGCTGTAATAATATAACGGCTGAGAGCTATCTGCCCAGTCTCCGGGTTTTACGGTAAAGGTTTCAGGATTCACTTCATCCTGCATGATGGCAGCAATAATCTTTTTTGCTTCTTCAAGATAGTTGATATCGCCATCATTGCCCCACTGCCTGTTTGCAAGCAAAAGGGCATAGGCAATATCCATATCCCCATCAGAGGCGGAATCACCGCCGCCATCGGGATTTGTTATGCAGCCATCAATCTGCTCCCACGCCATCAATAAAGGATTTATACTGCTGGGATGGGATTTATAAAACCTGTACATGCCATCGAAATAGGATTTTGCATCAGCATCATATCCTGCCATGATAGCCGTGATGATCATTCCATATCCGAGACCTTCGGAAACGCAGATTGTGCTGCCCTCGTCAAAATCAACGTAATATTCATCTTCAGCACAATCGCTTTTTATGTATTTATCCTGCCACTCCATATAAAATGAAGCGGTTATTTCATCCAGTTCCGACTGGGTGTAATTCTGCGGCTTGATGAAATCCCCGACATAATCCGTATGCTGCGGGTATGGGTAAAGATTTTCCTGTGCATTATTATTCCCGTTATCTTTTCCGTCACCCCCACCTGAAGCAATGATTATTATCGTTCCGAGACAAATAAAAATACCCAACAGAATATATCGAACCATTGTTCTTAATCTTGTTGACATAGCTTTAAATCCAATCGTTTATCATTATACCAATGCCGATACGGTTGGTATTAACGTTATAATCCACAAGGCTTTCACCGTAACCGTTAAAATATTGCATATAAAATCGAAAGGATCTTATTAGGGGATAGCTCCAGCCAAGTTCCAGTGAGCCTCTGTTTTCGTCGGACCTCAAATTGTTGCGGACTAAAAATGAAAATACATTTTTACGATACTTATAGGCCCCGAAGATTTGCCCGTGTCCGAGATATTTTTCAATATCCGGGTTGTCGTCTTCCTCGGCATCTTCAGGAATGCGGTACCATATTTTCAGCCCTGCAATAAAATTGCCTCTCCCTGCAATGAATTCCGTATATATCCGGTTCCAGCTGCGGGACAGGTCCGGCCCCATGCCATTGGACTGGTGATTTATTCCGAATATGAAAAGGCGGTTTGATAGTCCAAGGACATCAAAATTTGTATTAAAGGATAAAAATAATTCCGGTTCAAAATTGGTTTCCCTGAAAGGAGAAGAGTAACTGTATATCTGCCAGAGTGATTGCTGTGTGTAAGCCGCATACAGGTCGGCCCTTCCTTTGAAAAGATCAGGCCATGCAAGCAGCCTGACGCTTAGTTGAAATTTGGCTTCATAATGCTTGGGAGGATCCATCCCCACATCCTTGTAAAGCTCCCGATTCGGGCTTTGATTATAGGTTGCACCCAAAAAATAGTTAGGCCGGTGAAGTGATACAACGAAGGCCTTTTTCTGGACTTCTTTTTCCAGGGCTATCCTCTCCTCCAATATGGAAGACGTGGACGGGGTTGTGCCTTCTGGGGCAGTTGTAATCGCATTACTTGAAATTTCACCGGGGGAGGCTTGATCATTAAGCGCTAATTTATTACGCGTCATACTGTCATGATAGATTTGAAATCCTTGCCATTGTTCAGTCAATGGCCC
>JAFGIC010000237.1 GCA_016929815.1 Deltaproteobacteria bacterium | reverse complement strand
GGTATCGGATGACCAGTGGCAGTACATCCTGGACATGGAACTGTGGGACAGGGGCAGGGTGGATTTTAAGGAGACTTTTCAGTGGCTGGACCGTTTTCATAAGTCCGATCCGGAAAGGCTCGCACAGTGGCTGTACAGCGAAGACGGCAATCTGCTTGCGCATTTATTTTTTGACAGCGCCCTGGAGGTAAGGATAAAGGAGGAACAGGACTATATTCCCCCTGAAGGTTTTTTTACCTTCGATAACCTCTATTATATCAACATATTAGACAAGGAGAACGAGGAGGTCATCGAACAGATGCTTCGTCAGCTGGCCTCTGAGGATTATAACAAATTCCAGGCCCTGCTTCTGGGGCTGGGAGGAATGGTACCTGCGGAGGTAGAAGAGGAGATGTACAGAATGAAAGGCGTGCGCCTGGCAGAAGACGGGTATCTCCCCTTTGAAGAAGCGATCTCTGTCTATTCCTATCAGAGCCCTGATCTCCTCAAAAAAGGGGGCTCAGATTACAGTCTGTCCTTCCCTGATGAAGAGACAGGCGCACTTGTCCCCCTGACACCGCTTTCCTATGCACTGGGTGATAATATCTTTTCCCGGTCCATTGAAAAGATTTCAGACAGCGCATCTTTTGAAAGGCTGAGGCTTGAGTTTGCAGGCCTGTGCAATCAGATCTTTTCAGCGGACGCAGTAATACCGGAGGGGATTGAAGATCTTGTCAGGGTGACGGAAAAGGCATCAGGCTACCTGAGTGTTGGGCTTGAGATGTTGTCGGGCAATGACATTGAAATCTCAGGGGATTTTATAAGAAACAATCCGCTTGTCTCGATCTTTCGGGTGGGTTTCGGAACGACACTTGAGTTAAAATGGAAGGTGGAAAAACGGATAAAAGACTCATGGTTCATCAAAAATGGACTGGATGAGGGTTTTTGGGGCGATGAATGGGGCGGGATGCTGAAGGGCATCCTGATGAAGAGGCCCCTCTTCTATCAGGGCGATTTCAGGCCCTTTGAAGGCCTTTCAGAGGTTAAAATCGCCGGGGATATTTTAAACAGGCTGCTGCTTCTGGATAAATTGATGGGGAATATCTCTGATCTGTTCGGTCTGCAAAAGGACCAGTTCAAGGACCCCCTGCTCACCTTCCACGCTATACTGTTCCATTCCTGGGCGGTCCGGAAACTGTATCCTGATGGCGCATTCGCACCTTTGTCCATTGAAAAAACCAGGGAGTTTTTCAACCTCATACGCAAAAATGAGACTACGCCCCCTTATAAATTAAAGGATTACAGGGATGTCTTTGTCGGTGATTGCCTGTCACTTGCAGGGGAAATAGATCATGAAGACAAAACCGTGCTTCATGAGGCCCTGTCAGGTCTCTGGGAAGAGTTTGCGGAGGAATACGCTATGGTTGACCTTGCTGCCCTTGACCCCAGGTTTACAAAGTATATCATAATGGCGGATAAAACATAAGACTTAACATTCCCGCCTTTTCAATATATACTTTATAACAATTCACGCTTTACCAGCATAGAGGTATTTAAACATTGACCCAGTCGCCAATAATAAAAATTGATTGGAGTCTGTCATGCCTTCTATTGAGGACACACCAGGCATTAAGATCCTTGTTGTAGATGATGACCCTTCCGTAGGCCGGATGATAGCGGATTTCATCTCAGGCGAGGGATACCCAATGGTCCTGTGCAATGACCCTGAACAGGCCCTTGAACTTATGGGAAAAGAGGCCTTCGATCTTGCCTTTCTTGATATAAATATGCCCCATATGAACGGTCTTGAGCTCGCATCCAGGCTTAAGGAAAGACTCCCGCTCTGTGAAGTGGTTTTTATCACCGGGTTCGGTTCCTTCGACAATGCCATCCAGGCGATAAAACTGGGGGCCTATGATTATTTAAGAAAGCCCTTCGGGATCAATGAACTCAGGCTTTGTATCAAGCGCTTTCAGGAACGGCAGGAACTAAAGGAGAAGATCAGGCTGGCAGAACAGAAATATTTTCGCCTTGTCCAGGACATGCCGTCAATGGTCTTCAGCATCAGAAAGGATTTCAAGCTGGAATTCATAAACCGGGCCGTAGAGACAATGCTGGGTTTTCCCTCGGCAGAGGCTATGGATGACCCGGAATGGTTTCTGGGGAGGCTTCACCCGGATGATCACAGGCGTATGAAGGAGCTGTTTCTCAAGGCATTTCAGTCGCGTTATTCAAGCTTTTCAGCTGAGTGCCGCCTCATCCACAGGGACGGCCACACGCTTCATGTCATGATGGGGTCCATTGCCCGTTCAATAACTGAAAAGACTGCGGGTGCGGATATAATCCAGGGGATGATTGTTGATATATCCGACAGGGTTTTTTCAGAGAAGGCCGTGATTCAAAGGGAAAAACTGAAGCTTTTAAGCTCCATCTCAGCAGAAGTTGCCCATGGGATACGCAATCCCCTTGTCTCGATAGGAGGGTTTGCGAGACGCCTCAGAAAAAGGTTTAAAGACCTGCCGGAGGGGGACATCATACTCAGCGAATCCGAGCGGCTGGAAAAACTGGTTAACAGGATAGCGGAGTATCTCAGGCCTGTCGAGGTTACATACCGGGACTGTTCCATTAATAATGTCCTTAAGGGCTGCGTAAACAGTATTGCCCCGGAGCTTGAGGCGAAAAATATGCGATGCAATTTAAGGCTGGCCACATCTTTACCGGTTATTTCCATCGACAGGGATATACTGTCAAGGATATTTACAGACCTTATCAGGAACGCGGAAAGGGAGATGGAGCCGGGGGGAGAGCTTGATATAATGAACTATGAGAGCGACAACAACCATCATATAGAATTCAAAAGCACCTGCCTGAAGAAGAGGGAAAGGGGAAAGGATATGGAGCCCTTTTTTCTCCCCTTCAGCAGCGAACATGAAAGCGGGCTGGCTATTTCTTACCGTCTTCTTAAGGATATGGGGGGACTGCTTACCTATTCTCAGGCGGAAAGGGAGACTACATTTACAGTATCACTTCCGAAAAAGGAATTCGCATCCACTGATACGAACGGAGAAAAATCCCTCCCCGCTGCCTGATTGTTTGTAATCATCAGATGCACAAAAAAAATTTTTGATGCATATTTTTTTGTGCATTTTTTTATTTTTTGATCTATTCTATGGGCAAATCTCAGCGGTCCCATCACCGGAAGTTATATGGCGTTAATTGATTTTCCTGTTTATTCTTTGCGGGCGACATGAATATTTAGCAGTATTATTCTTTAAAAACAATATGTTAGGATACAGGAAATAGCTGCCTTGCGGCTTATTTAAATTGTTTGGGAAAATTAATAAATTTTGAATAAATTGT
>JAFGIC010000236.1 GCA_016929815.1 Deltaproteobacteria bacterium | reverse complement strand
CTCCATAGGCGGCGCTGATGCCGTCCTGGTCGTTACGGAACCTTCTGTTTCGGGTGCGCATGATATGGAACGTGTCGTCCAGTTAGCCGAATTCTTTAAAATACCGGCAATGGTGTGTGTCAACAAATATGACCTGAATCCTGAAAAAACCAATGAAATTGAGGAATTCACCATTAAAAAAGGATTGGCATTCCTCGGGCATATACCTTTTGATCCCGTTTTCACAAAGGCAATGGTGCAGGGCCAGACTATCTTCGAATATGATAATGATTCGGAGGCATGCGGAGTAGTTAAACAGGTCTGGGGAAAAATTGGAAAAAGACTTGGAATCGATCATTGATTTAGCCTTTAAAAACTCTCCATTTCAGACGCTTTTGTAGAAATTCCGTCTATGGGCTTTCTAAGGAAGCGCAATAAATATCCGAGCCCGGCTTCGCACAATTCACTGTGAGAGGACCGGGTTTTATAAACTTAACAAACAGAATTATTAACCCCTTATCATCTCCATAAGAGTTGGTCGATGATAAAGATTCCAGGGGTCAAGGACTCCCCGTAAAAACCAACGGGATCTCCGATAAGGATTCGAGTGAAATATTATGCACTTACAAAGGCCTTAAGACAGGTCAAAAACCTTATGCCTTTTAGTTAAATCTATAAAAAACAATAAAAGGCATTCATGAAGCCCCTTGATTTTAGAGAATAAATGGTAATAGTTAAAATATTCGGACAAATCGTTTTTCAATTAAATATTGATAACACTTTACTAAAGATATATAGGGATAGATGCAAGAGATTGATAGGATCTTTAAGGCATCGATAAAATCACTGGAAGACAGACGCTTGAATCCCGAAGCACTTTCTCCCTGCCGATTGGGAGAAGGACATTAACTCTTAATATTTTAGCGAGGAGGATATTTGAAATGGAAGATGGAAGAATAGCAATCCCGTCCATGGCGGCGGGCGGCCTGGATGGCCAGAGAGCAGGCCATTTTGGTCACTGTGACGTGTTTACATTAGTGGATGTGGAAAAAGGTGAAATCAAAGACGTCACGACTATCCCTAATCAGAGCCATGTTCAGGGGGGATGTATGGTCCCTGTGAATCTATTGTCTGAAAATAAGGTAAACGCCCTCATTGTCGGGGGTATCGGCATGCGCCCTCTCATGGGTTTCAGGCAGGCCGGCATAGATGTATATCACGATGCAACGCGTCATGAAATAAGGCCTGTTGTGGAAGACCTGATAGCCGGTTCCCTTCCCCAGATCGACGATGATCAGGTTTGCGGAGGAGGAGGCGGCCGATAGGGGCTGTTAATATTAGACTGACAGGGTGAATGGAAAGGAAATAGAAAATGAAAATAGCTGTTACATCCACGGGCGCCGACCTGAATTCCAAGGTCGATCCCCGCTTTGGAAGGGCTTCCTATATCCTTATAGTCGATTCGGAAACTTTCGATTTTGAGGTAATGGATAACGATGAAAATGTGAACGCCTTTAAAGGCGCAGGCATACAGGCCGCTAAGGCGATAAGCGACAGGGGAGCGGAAATCCTGCTTACGGGATTTTGCGGGCCTAACGCCTTCAAGGCCCTCAATGCGGCAAACATAGGGGTGGCAAATAATGCTGAGGGCTCGGTAAAAGATGCCGTAGAGGCCTACCTCAACGGGACATTGGTCTTGTCGGACAAGGCCAATGTTGAAGGGCAATGGTAAAGATCAATTCAAGGAGATTAATATGCTCAAGCTATTACTGGTTGGCCATGACGATAAAGCCCTGTCCGAGTTGGAGTCGACCTTAAAAGAATATGACGATGTGGAATTGCGCAGGGCGGAATCAGGAGAGGCGGCGCTGCAAATGGCATCAAATAATGTCGTCGACCTGGTGATAACGGATGAAAGGCTTAATGATATGACCGGTCTGGAGTTCGCAGGCAAACTGCTTTTATTGAATCCAATGATCAATTGCGCCTGCGTAAGCCCGCTGTCACCCGGAAAATTTCACGAGGCCAGTGAGGGCCTGGGGGTAATGGCTCAACTGCCCTCTCATCCCGGTAAAAAGGATGCCGAAGAGCTATTGCGGAACCTGAAACACGTGAAAGGCCTTGTGGGCGGGGCATAGAAACAGATAATGACTACCCTATATGGATATTATCATGAAAAAGATATGAATTAGAGGAGAAACATGGATCAACTAAGTAACATAACGGGGAATGATTCTAAAAGTGTTATGGAATTACTTTCCTCTTCCGGTTATTCGGATAAAGCAATCAACTATTTTTTAGACAAGACTAACATGGGCAGCCTCCCCGATGCTGATCAGGTGACAGAGTTAACGGGGGTCTGTGGCGACACAATGAAGGTTTACCTGAAATTGGAAAACGGAAGGATCATGGACGCCAAAATCCAGGTTTTAGGATGCCCCGGCGCAGTTGCTTCCGCAATGGCCGCGATAGACCTTATCAAAGGAATGAGAATCGAAGATGTCATGGCGATCAAAGATCGGGATATTTTTCGGATACTGGAAGAGATCCCCGACCAGAAACAGCACTGTATCAGGTTGACCGTTAAAACGCTTCAAAAAGCCATTGAAGAATACAGATTCAAAAATGAGAATAATCTTCAAGGAGAATAAGCATGCCACTGTATGATTACGAATGCCTGGACTGCGGAAAGCTCAGTGAAATCCTTATCGCCAATGCCGGGGACCAGCCTCAGTGTCAAAGCTGTGGCAGCAAGAATCTAAAAAAAATGATTTCAGCGCCATCATCCCTGACAGGGGCGAGTGCCAACGGATTTCCGGGGCCTGGCGACACCACCTGCTGCGGTTCCAACCCGGCAACTGCGGGCTGTGCCGGGCCCGGTAGTTGCTGTGGGAAATCACTACCCTGAAAATTTTCTTTGGGCCGTAAAGATGTTAGATGCCAGGCATCTTGTGATGCCATGAGACCGGATGATAAAGATCCTTTTATAACCCGCCTTATTTGGTGAGATGATGACTATTCTTGAAGATCTGATTTCAATACTGGATTTTGAAACAAGCGTGAGGGACATACGCCAGGGAATTTTTCACACCGGAGTGCTTACCCGTAACTGTGGACTGGCGGCAACGCTTCCTAGGGACGCCCTGAAACAGGAACCTCCGCTGGTAAAAGAGCCCGGTTATCTGCTTGAAAAGAGCGCAGTTGAATTGGCCCGAATGGCTTATTCCGAGAGCATCCTTGAGGCGGCTATCGGCATGGCCACGATCAATTCTATTCTGGATGTCAATGCTGAAGACTGTCTTGATCTAAACGCGCGCGAGCTTATTGCCGAAAAGGGCAGAAGGAAAAGGATAGCTATTGTTGGTCACTTCCCGTTTGTACCGAAACTGCAGGATATTTCAAGGGAACTATGGGTCATAGAGAAAAATCCGCGTGAAGGAGATCTTACGGCAGATAAGGCCGAAAATATTATTCCCAGGGCCGATATCATCGGAATAACCGGCACCGCCATCACCAATCATACCTTAGAACGCCTTCTTGAGCTTTGTGATCCTAATGCCTACGTGGTTATCCTGGGCGACTCCACGCCCTTATCACCGATACTGTTCGACTATGGGGTGGATGCCATATCGGGTACAATCGTAATAAAT
>JAFGIC010000235.1 GCA_016929815.1 Deltaproteobacteria bacterium | reverse complement strand
TTCCTTATATAATCGGAAGGGACAAGGTGGAGATTTCCCTTGGATATCTCGATGTAATAGCCGAATACCCTGTTGTAACCTATCTTGAGATTAGAAATCCCAGTCCGTCTCTTTTCCGTCTGTGCAAGTTCCGCTATCCAGGATTTCCCGTCCCTGCTGATGCTTATCAGTTCATCAAGCTCCTTGTTATATCCCTCTCTTATAATACCGCCTTCCTTCAGGGATACCGGCGGATCATCGCATATGGCCTTTTCAATAATCTCGGCAATGTCCGGGAGAGTGTCTATTCGCCTGCCGATATCGGATAAAAGTTCGCTTGTGGAGCCGGCAAGCCTTTC
The DNA here is from genome assembly GCA_016929815.1 of Deltaproteobacteria bacterium. GTDB lineage: Bacteria > Desulfobacterota > DSM-4660 > Desulfatiglandales > HGW-15 > JAFGIC01. The sequence goes on along the minus strand of JAFGIC010000235.1, from coordinate 2,853 downwards.
CTTGACTGATGGAAGTCTCGTTACGGAGAGTTTAAGCGCCTCCAGATCCCTTGCATTGGCCCTCCCCAGCGAGACCCTGCCGTTAAGCCTTTCCAGGTCATAGATCCCCTTAAGCTCTTCCCTTATGTCCTCCCGGTATATCCTGTCTTCCCTGAAATCCGCTACAGCGGCAAGGCGATGTCTGATCCTGCTCGGATCGACAAGGGGGTAGGCAATCCATCGTTTTAAAAGCCTGCCTCCCATGGGTGTAATAGTCCTGTCAAGCACCTTGAATAGAGATCCCTGCTGAGACCGCCTTCTCACCGTCTCAAAAAGCTCGAGGTTAAGGACGCTGGATTCGTCCAGAAACATGTAATCGCCCAGACGGTAGGTAACAAGATCATTTATATGCGAGGGGTTGACCTTCTGCGTCTCCTTCAGATAATAAACAACAGCCCCTGCCGCCGCAACACCGTGCTTCAGGCCGGCGCAACCGAATCCATCGAGTGATCTGACGCACAGCTGTTCCTTGAGGAGCGCCTCTGCCTCATCCTTGTTGTATCTTTCTTTCCTGAGTATCTCTACCCTGTATCGGGAGAGGTCACTGTTGCCGGCCAGGTTGTCGGCCTCCGGAACAAGCAGTTCAGCCGGCACTATCCTCCCCAATTCGTCAACGAGTTCACGCCATTCATCCACCTCAGTTACCCGGAATTCGCCTGTGGAAAGGTCCACAAAGGCCAGTCCGTATCCGCCGTTTTCTCCGGAGATCGCCGCCATATAAAGACTTGCTGCTCCTTCAGCGCCTGACTCGTCCACTATTGAACCGGGCGTCACCACCCTTACAACCTCTCTCCTTACAATGCCCTTTGCCTGCGAAGGGTCCTCCACCTGCTCACAGATGGCTACCTTCAAACCCTCCTCAATAAGCTTAAAGATGTATGACCTGACGGAATGATACGGCACACCGCACATAGGAACCTTGCTGCCGTTATGGTTTCCCCTGGACGTCAGGGTGATACCCAGTATCTTGGACGCCCTCTCAGCATCTTCAAAAAACATCTCGTAAAAATCGCCCAGCCGGAAAAAGAGGATCGAGTCGGGATGTACCGACTTCATATCCAGATATTGTCTCAACATAGGCGTCATCTGATCCATTTTTATCCCTTGAACCTAAGCGTCTCCAATTCAGTTGCTCATATCGTCAATATCCCCGGATCCCATGCTGTCACCGGTTACGGACAGGTTCCTCAAGGAGCTGAACTCCTTATCCTTATTCTTGATAATCTTTCGAAGATCCTTTATCTGTTTGTTGAGTTTATATCTTTCAACTATGCCGAATATGCCGGTAATGATTACGCCCAGGAGAAACGGTATTGCCGCTATATAATATAAGGGAATATCAACAGTACGGTAATGTAGCCAAAACATGTCAAATCTGAAAAACACCGTTTTTGAAAGCGGTTCATGATTTTCAACTATTATTACAATAAGAAGCAATGCGATTATTACGTACAATATAAATTTCAGATACTTCATGTAACACCTCCTTTTTTAATTTACGATTTGATTATACATCCTTTCTTGCATGAAACTTCATAAGAAAAGAGGCTTCATTATAGGCTTTCTCCCCCTTTTCGTCACCCCGGCAAAAGCCGGGGTCCGGGAATAGTAACTTCTTAAAGACCTGGATTCCGGTTTTCACCGGAATGACGGAAGGCGTCATTTAACGATTTTTATATCGTCAGTTTCTCACTCTATCAGACTTGTCGCGCCTGCGGCAAACGGTTTGGAAGTATTCAGCCTTCCTGCCTGAATCATCAAAATTTCTCAAAATAAGGCTTAAGTTTTTTATAGGTCTCCCTTATGTGTTCGGGTATAACCCGGACCTCACCGGCAACGGTCATAAAATTTGTGTCCCCGTTCCACCTGGGCACCACATGAAAGTGTATATGATCTTCCACACCTGCGCCGGCAGCTTTCCCGAGGTTCAGGCCCACATTAAGGCCCTCCGGGCTCATCTCCTCTCTGAGTATTTCTACCGCCTTTCTTACCGTAAGTATCAGGTCAAGGCTTTCTTCGGATGAAAGGCCCCCGAGATCATGCGTATGCCTGACCGGCGCTACAAGAAGGTGTCCGTTATTATATGGGAATCTGTTCATCATTACGATAGACATTGGACCTGCATACAGTATCAGCCTTTCTTCATATCCTGTCCTGTCATCTCCTATACAGAATATGCATCCTTTTTTATCCTTATCGGAAAGGATGTATTCCATTCTCCATGGCGCCCAAAGAACACTCATAAAAACCCCTCTAAATCTCTATTATCCTGCCTGTTATCTTATTGTCGATTTCCAGGATACCGATAGTATGCAGACCTGACGAACTGTAACCTATCGCTGTCCCGGGATTAAAGTACAGTATGCCTTCTTTTATATGGTTGGCCGGGGTGTGGGAATGTCCATAAATTATTGCGTCCACATCCTTGAATTCCCGGCCAATCCTGTCCTCAATACCGGCCTTTGCGCCCCAGCCGTGTATGAGCCCGACCCTGAATGGTCCGAAATCCAGAACCCTCTTTTCAGGCAGCAATTCTCTCAGTCCGTAAGGGTCCATATTGCCGTGCACGCCGAAAAAGTTGCCGTCATCCAGAAATGTAACGACATCAATGGATACAATATCTCCCGCGTGCATGATGTAATCCACATCTGAAAGGTACTGGGTCTTTATACGCTTCAGTTCATCATTTACACTGTTCAGATGGGTGTCTGACAACACCCCAATTTTTATGTTCATTTCGTAATATCAGCCCTCCGGTACCTGAGTAATTAAAAGACTATAGCAATCATGTTAAAAATTCAAGCCGTAATAAAT
>JAFGIC010000234.1 GCA_016929815.1 Deltaproteobacteria bacterium | reverse complement strand
ATTGCAACATGATCAGCCCCCACAAAGCCTCCGATACCCGGCAGGATATATATATATGCGCCCGGGCAAACATTGATATCAAGCTCCCTAGCCCTTACATCAAGGGCTCTGTTTACAGATGAAACATAGGGCGCTGCCGCCAGTTGACTGACAGGCAGGTCCAGGAGCAGATGTGTCATTGCAGTATTCCCAGCTATGCAGATATCCGTAACCTGGGTCAATGATTCCTTTGCGCCTTCAACAAGTCGAATGATCATCTCCCTTATTACGTCCCTCACGGACTCCGTCAGTTTTAGCGGAAGTCTATCCGGTGCTCCATGATTGTTTATCGCGTAACGAAGACGTGTCATTACATCATCGCCGTACTGTATCTGGGGATTAAGCTCACCAAGGGCCGCAAGTTCCCTCCCGGTAAGAAGGTTCATGAGCCATGCCGCTATCTTTGTAGTGCCCAGGTCTATAGCTACGCCGAGCGGAGCAGATCCCCGGGGCGCAAATCCGATTATCTCCTTGTCACGGATATATGTTGTGACCCTCCAGTGGTTGCTTCTGAGGATGTAAGAAAGCTGCCGCGCTGAGCCGACGTCCGCATAATAATCCCCTGCCTTTGTGCGAGTCAGCTCGTTTATGACGCGATCCATGTCCGCCATTGGGTCTTCGAGGGATGGCGCCTTCACCTGGATATCATAGGATTCTATTGCCGGATCAACAGCCCTGGATTCCCCCAACCCATATAACTGGAGCCTGACATCACTCGACAGGGATTTTTCAGTCACTTCAACCTGGAGATCGCTTAAGGCGTAAGCGCAGCATGCCAGTCGATACCCACGCTTCAGGTCCTTATCATTAAAGGCCTTGATTTCAGGCGCCTTTAAGGGCGACGCATTTCCTTCTCTTATTATAACCCTGCACTTAAGGCATCTCCCGTTTCCCCCGCATGAGCTCGCAAGCTTGATCCCCGCCATCCAAGCGGCCTCCAGAAGACTGGTCCCCGGAAGGATATCAATTGACTTTCCGGAGGGGTGAAAGGTGATATGGTATTTAAGCAACGTCATTCCCTGTCTCTTTGCTGCCGGTTAATATCCTTTCTATTTGCTGAATACCTTCGGCGGTTTCATGAAAAAGGCCGCTATTACACCGAGGAGTGCAGCCGCTGCTACAAGATTTATGGACATCATGTATAATCCTGTTTTATGCAATGCATAGGAACCTGCCGAAAGACCCAGTGTCGCCCCGAAGCCGAATAATGCCATTGCAATGCCTGCAATCTTTCCCGATATATGTTCCGGATAGTTCTTCGCTATAAAGGCGCATACCTGCGGATTGATGACAGCGGCCCAGAACCCTATCAGTATAAGGCAGACAAGCAGTATTGTTTTATTTGAATACATGTACGGATATTTGACCGCAAAGGCAAAGACCGCACTAATTAGAAATCCGAGTATGACAACCGGCATAGACCTTCCGCTAAAAAACTTTTCACTTATTACCCCGCTCAGAATGGACCCGATCATGTAGGCAATAGTGCAAATAGACATAAGATTCCCTGCGCCTATGACTCCCAGTCCGATGCCTACGGGAGGATCAATGGCCAGGTAATTGGGAATCAGATCATTGAATGCCTGATATTCCCATGAATTTAAAAAGCCGCATGCAATCCCGGCCCAGGTTGCAATCTGCAGGAGCGCAAGCCTGAAGTCGCTTCCGCCTGTTTGGGGAGCTTCAACCGTGTCTTGTTTTTCAAGGGGCGGCCTGGGCCCCAAGGCTACTATCAGCGTTAATATAAGGGCCGCAAAATTCCCCACGTTCAGCCATGCAAACGCGGTCTGCCAGTTGCCTGTAGATGTAAAAAGCTGAGGCACTATCCTGAAGCCCAGAAAGATTCCAAGGGACACGGAGAACCCCTGTATCCCGGTTACTATGCCCCTCTCCTTCATGGGAAACCACTGGGCCGCGACGGTCACTATTGCAGCCATGATAGGACCTGTCCCGCACCCCATAAGCACCCTTATCAGGGTCATTCCTCTGCCCGTATCGCCGACATAGGGAACCAGTGCTACACCTGCTATCAACAGGATCAGACAGGCAAACCAGACGCGGAGGACGCCGAATCTGTCGATAAGCGCGCCTCCGGCAATGGCAGAAAGGGCCAAAAACAGGTTAAACGTGACCATTGTTATGCCTGAGACCTCGCCTCGGCTTAGACCCATTGTCTTGGATATCGCCTCGATAATCGGCGTGGGCGCAATCATTATCATGGCAGACGTTGCCGTTACAATGCAGAGTGTTGTCAGAACAAACCATCGAAAACCCGGATATTGAATCTGAGCATTTGTATTCATAAGGTCCCCTTCCTCCATGGCATTAAATGTGGTTATTGAATATTTCCTGTAGGGTATTGATGACACAGAATTCCCTTTTGGTTCCGTTCTCTTTTTATTTCCATTGCGCCCTGCACCTTTAGCCTTAAGCCTTACTTATCCAGTTCGTCGCAAGCGCTACCGCCTCTATGGCATCCTTTCCGAAGGCATCGGCGCCTGTATATCTCCTGACCTCATCATCTATCTGTCCTCCTCCGATCATGATCTTTATGTCGTCCCCCAGCCCGGCTGTCTTAATGGCATCAATGGTTTCCTTCATTGCGTCAAATGCAAGGGTGAGAAAGCCGCTCAGACCTACTACAGGAGCGCCTGTCTCTCTTATCTTATCCACAAAGTTATGCACAGGGACATCTACACCCAGGTCATAGACCTCGAAGCCGTTGATATCAAGCATAAGGACAACAAGGTCCTTTCCGATATCATGTATATCGCCTGCCACTGTTCCGATAACAACCTTGCCGAGTTTGCGGCTTCCGGTCTCCTTATGTTTTATATGAGGCTCTATAAGTTTTGCGATCTCCTTCAATATCTCCCCTGAATAAATCAGATCAGGGATAAAATAGTCTCCGCTGCCGAATCTTTCCCCTACTATCTTCATGCCTTCCCTTGCATCGCCAAGGATCTCCATGGGATCCGTGCCCTGTTCCAATTTATTGCCGACCAGATCCATTGCCTCCTTTTCCTTAAGGTCAGCCAGAAGACCAGCCAGTTCACTTGCCATAACTTTCACCTCCTGTAGTATAAAAAATTAGGCTCTTTCACCATGATATCAAATTTGCATATTCAACTTCCAGTCTCTCGTTTTATTGCAATACCTTGCGCCATGCGCCTTATACCTTGCGCCTTTCTTTATCCTATCCTTCCTGCCCGGTATGCCCGGCTAAACCCCTGGCAGTATTTGTCCCTGCCCATGAGCATCTCAGCCGCCATGATTACCTCATAAAGCTGACGGTCACCGGGGTCTGCTATGGCGCTGTCAAGACCTGCCTGGATTGCCATTGCCATAAATGTCCTGTTTATCATATGCCTTAAGGGCATGCCGAAGGATATATTGGACAGGCCGCTCGTGATATGGCATTTTGGATATGTCGAGCTAATCCTTCGTATTGTGTCCAGTGTAATCAAGGCGCTGTCTGTTCCGGTGCTGATGGCCGTAACAAGGGGATCGATGTAAAGCTTCTCTTCCTTCAGCCCCCCATCCATCGCCAGGCGCACAAGCCTGTCCACAATCTTCATGCGGCCGTCACTGGTGTTGGGGATTCCGGTTTCATCCAGTGCAAGGAGGATAAGGTTTGTCCCGTATTCCAGGGCAAGGGGAAGAACTTTCTCTATACGCGGCTTCTCACCGCTCACCGAGTTTATCATAGGCGGGTTTTTGACAATCTCCAGCCCTGCGCGAAGGGCCGAAGGATTAGCGCTGTCAAGACAGAGGGGTATGCCGCATTCTTCCTGGATAGTACCGACAAGCCAGGCCATGTCCTCAGGCTCCCTCTCAGGCGCCGTGCCCGCGTTTACATCCAGAAAGGCGCTGCCCGCGTCTGTCTGATTCCTTGCGAGGTCACGGATAAAGGTTTCGTCCCGCTCACGTATGGCCTGCGCCACTGCCTTCCTTGTCCCGTTTATCTTTTCTCCTATGATTATCATGTAAGCCTCTTAAAAAAATGGAACAGGCATCCCCGGAGGAAGGACTAAAAATTCTTCCTTGCTCCACGGACCATTGATCAGCCTGGTCAATAGACCTGAATCGGTTTTGAGCCTTATTAATTGCATATCATATTTTATTGAGTAAGTCAGACTGAGGGATTCATTTTCTGGCGATAAATTGTCCGATTCAAGCAAAACGATGGTATTATAATGTTTAAGCATTAACCCTACAATACTTTCCCGTTTTTCAGGGGGGATGCGTTCAAGCCCCCTTGTAATCTCGGCAAAGATGTTAAGCTTCGTTTCAAACCATTCCTGCTCAAGAAAATAGCAGCCTGCATTCCGATTAAGAAGATCCCTGTGCCTTTGGCGGGAGCCCAGCAGCGCCCCCACACAGTCGTCAACCTTCGGCAGGACAATAGTGCTTCTGGGGGAGACTACGCCTTCAACTGCGCGCCCGCACAGGCCGTAGCCTAAAAGGATATCCGTATCTTCATCTTCCATGTCCGCCACTTCCTTCGATATCCTTCCCCTTAGTTTCGCGGGATCAATATGGAGGCCAATATCAAGCACCCTTATCTCTGTTTCATTATCTGTGAGAGGCTCAAGCATATGCGCCAAGGCCTTACAGACGATCAGTTTACGGCGTTTGGATCTCATAGGGAAATATCTTTTTTAGT
>JAFGIC010000233.1 GCA_016929815.1 Deltaproteobacteria bacterium | reverse complement strand
CATCTTTTATCGCCTGTAAAGATCAGAAACACTATCGTTAAGAACAGACTGATACACACCGTCGGCATCCCGCACTTTCTGCAGGGGCCGGAGACATGGCCCTCGGATGTGTACAGGGAATATTACGCGCGTTTTGCCAGGAACGGCGCTGCGATTATCAATGTACCTGGCGTTGTCACGGCAGGGTCCAGCGGCACGGGAAGAGGCGTGTCCAGAAAGAACACATACCAGGACAGCGCCCACATGGAGATGTTTGACACATCCAACCCTGCCTGTGAGAATTATTTTGACCAGATTATTGAGGCCGTGCATGCATGCGGCTCACTTGTCGCAGCCGGCGGCATGGGCGGCGGCATGGGGCCGGGTATGGGCCCCGGTGGGGGCAGCCAGAGTCCCAGACAGATGATCGAGGCGGCTGTAACCAGGGCAAAGCTGCTTGAGGACAAGGGTGTTGACGTGATGTCCATGCGGGCAAACATCGGGGATAAGGCAAGTGTGGAACAGGCCATTGAGCAGATACAGGCGGTCAAAAACGCCACTAATATGATAATAACCGCATCACTCAACGTGAGGAAGGTGTTCGACAGGCCTGAGACCTTTGATTATAACGTGCTGACAGAACCGACCATGGAGGATGCAGTCACCATAGCAAAGACCTACGAAGGCGCCATTGATATCCTGCAGTTCAGGTGCGGCGCGGCAATAGGCAGTCACCCGTCAACCTGGCAGCAGGAAGAAGGCAAACCAAATTCACTTATTATTGCAAAGGCCATAAGGGACAGCGGGGCCAGGATCTACCTGTCTCCCAACGGCGGGTTCCAGGATCTGGATGAGAATGAAAATTTTATTGCCAGCGGGCAGTGTGATTTTATCACCATGATCAGGCCCTTTCACGCGGATTTTGAATATGCCCAGAAGGCCTATGCGGGCAGGGGAGAGGACGTTGTCCCCTGTATCCAGTGCAATAAATGCCACGGGCTTTCCATGGAGGGTCCCTGGACCAGCGTGTGCACGGTAAATCCCAAGCTGGGTATTGAGCCGGCTGTCAGAGTAATCACACCTCCTCTCTCCTCAATGAAGGTTGCTGTCATAGGCGGCGGACCGGGAGGAATGATGGCCGCCATTACAGCAGCAGAAAGGGGGCATAAGGTGACACTTTATGAGAAAAACAGTGTCCTTGGCGGCCTGCTGCTGCACACGGATTATTCTCCTTATAAATGGGCGCTCAGGAGATACAAGGACTATCTTATACGCCAAGTGAAAAAGGCCGGAATAGAGGTGAACTTGGGCGCTGAGGCCACCCCTGAGATGATCAAGGCAAAGGGATATGACGCGGTTATGGTTGCTGTCGGATCTGATCCGAATCTATTGAAGATTCCCGGTGCGGATGGGAAGAATGTATATGATATCATTAATGTGTACAGTAAGGAGAAGGAACTCGGCAGGGATGTTGTGGTTATCGGCGGAGGGGAATACGGCGTTGAGACTGGAATGTTCCTGGCCAGGACAGGTCACAGGACAACAATGCTGACAAGCGGTAAGGAGTTGCTGCCGATAAAGCGCGTCCACTATGAGGAGATAATGATTGATGTTTATGATCATCTGGAGGGCTTCAGTTATATCCTGGAGGCTGTTGCCAGAAATATCTCGGACGGAATGGTTAATTATACCGATTCAAAGGGCAATGAAAAGTCCATAAAGGCGGACAGCGTGGTTATTTATGCGGGCCTTAAGGCAAGGCAGGATGAGGCGATGAGATTCTACGGATCTGCCGGCAAGGCGTTCTTCACCATTGGGGATTGCACGGGCAAGTGCGGAGATGTGCAGAAGACAGTGCGTAACGCATATTTCACGGCGTGTCAGATATGAGCCGGCTTCGCCGGAGGCTCAAGGTTCGAGGTTTAAGTTTCAAGGTTAACGAAAAAGAGCATTTCTAAAAAGCGATCTTTCTCTTGGATTAACCATACTTTTGAGTGTGTATTTCTAATAAGAGGCTTAAGAAAGGAGATGATATCATGATAAAAAAGGCATCGATATTAATATTGATCCTGTATGCAATAACAGGTCTTGCAGTGATGGCCGATGCAAAGCTGGTAAAGATCGGTACTGCAACAATTAAAAATATTGCAAGCGGACCCCAGGGCGGCGGGGATATGATGACGGGCATGCCAGGCGGCCAAAGCGGGGCCAGAGAATACAAACTTATCTATGAGGATGATCAGGGATTGATATGGCTGGACTATACCAATTCCCGAACCTCCTGGTTCGGTCAGGTTGAGTGGGCCGCCGGGTTGAACGGGCAAGGGGCAGTGACCATCAAACTGGACCCGGGTGTCAGCGTTGTCTGGGATGGTGATTGGCGATTGCCGAAATCCGTGGACAGCGGACGGACATTCGGCTATGACGGCACAACTACCGCAGGCTTTAATATAACAAGCAGCGAGCTTGGCCACCTGTTTTATAAGTCGCTTGGAAACCAGGGATACTATGACACAAAGGGGAACCAGAGGGACGGGTGGTATCCTGATTCCACGTGGGGCCTGCAAAAGAAAGGTCCATTTGAAAACCTGCAGACCGGGAATTACTGGTCGGGCACAGAGTATTCGCCCCTTAAGACACATGCCTGGGCCTTCAGCACCGCCTTCGGAGAACAGAGCTGCACATCCTTTAAAGGCAGCTATCCCTATATGGGTATTGCAGTCCGGCAGGGCAAGGTTGCCTTCCCGGCTGGTCAGGAAAAGTAAAAAGGTTATGTAATTAATTGAATTATAAGTCGTCATTCCGGGCTTCCGTCCTCCGTCACCCCCTGGCTTTACTACGGAGGATAGATGACCCGGAATCCAGGAAGTGTTTGAAAATACTAGATTCCGGTTTTCACCAGAATAACGATATTATCGATTTTATCTGGTTTTATAAAGGGCTCTCCTTTTCATAGCGGAAGCAATCTGTCCTGATTTACTACTATACCTTGTCCAACCCATGCTGAACTTTAAGGATCGAAAATATTATAAACAAATCTTCAGTTTAAT
>JAFGIC010000232.1 GCA_016929815.1 Deltaproteobacteria bacterium | reverse complement strand
GTAATCGTAAGGGTACCGCCTGAAACCTTGATACCTGCCTTTCCTCCTTTTATGTTGGAGTCGGTAATATCGACGATCGAGCCATGAACAAGCACCCCACCCTCTGATGCCTCCGCCTCAAGCGTTGTATCAACCATGACCAGCATGCTCTTACTTCCGATCATATAGAATCCGGGGGAGCCCGGACCCTTGGTATGAGCGGTAACGCCGGTTGCATATATATTCCCGTCCCCTGAATCATTGACAAGGGCGCCTGCGGCGCTTTGCCCCGCAGTCGATATCTTTACATCATACAGTATGACAGACCCCCTTTTGGTTACATCAATACCGTGTCCTCCGCTCGCAGTTGCTGTTATGGAGCCGCCTTTCATATATATCAAAGACCCCTCGTTTGTCGCCCACAGTCCATTGCCATAATTCGTGTCGGTATAGATTTCTCCGTCCAGGATATTCACCACTCCGCCGCCGGCTGCCTCTACTGCCTGACCGCCATACTCACCGTCCTTATCGCCTTTCTTTATAATCTTCGGCGACCTCAGCGTGAGCCATCCGCCGTTCTTAACAAATACAGCGCTCTCGATAACCCCACTTTTTGTGGATTCATAGGTTTTGCCTGTCTGGATCTCTGCACCGCCGTCCTGTGTATATACGGCAGTTGTGCAGCTTGCCGGAAGCCCCGGGGCCGCCTCGTGCTTTAAACCGCTTTGCTGCTGCTGTCCCATCTGCTGCTGTGCTATCGCCGATAGTCCAACGGCAAGGGACATCATCAATACAACTGCCAAGCTGAAAACCTTAAAACTCCTTCCTCTCATCTTTTTTCTTCCCATTTATTTCCTCCTTTTGTGATAATTGATTTGGAAACACTGTTTATGTTGCCTTAAAATCCCTCTGATATTTAAGATTTGTTCTATAAGAATTAAAAAATAAGCGAAAGAGATGATAAAAGAGATTCTTCATGAAACAACATCCATTCAATAGATTGTCTTTTTCAAGAAAATATCATAGGCATACTACAAACATAACAGGACAAAATCAACATAAATCATCTTGCCTCTTTAAACAACATTGACAGCCCACGGCAATGGCTATATAAGGGTAATATTGTATTTGTTGATAACAACATATCCATTCAGGGAGAAACGATGGACCACCCAAAAAACGCCGAAGAATATATTTCCGTCATCAATGAGATGTTCGAGAAAATCCCTTTTAATAATGTGCTGGGCCTTAAGGTGGAATCATTAGGGCCGGGAAATGTAAAGACGGTTTTTGAAATGCGCGATGAACTCGTTGGAAATTATAAGAGGCGTATTCTGCACGGAGGGGTTATTTCATCTGCCCTTGATGTAACCGGCGGACTTTCTGCGGTTATGAGCATTCAGGAAAAGATGCAAGAAGAGTCTATTGACGCCAGGATTGAGAGGTCTTTTAAAATAAGCACACTGGATCTGCGAGTTGATTTCCTGCGCCCGGGATTCGGCAAACGGTTCGTTGTCACCGCACATCCTTTAAGGACTGGGAACAGGATCGCCGTTATAAGGATTGAACTTCACAATGATCAGGATGAACTGATTGCAGTAGGCACCGGTTCATTTTTTTTCGCTAAATAATTTTTTAATATCGCTTGCCGATCCATGCCTACACCGATTTGCAATACCTCTCCATGAATTGCCTCGTAATCTCTCCGAGTCTGTCATCCAGGATTTCATACACTTTTGCTGTAATAGGCTCCGGCACATCTCGGTAATATGCCTGGGCTATGCCTCCGGTTATGCATGCCAGTGTATCGCTGTCGCCGCCGAGTGATACTGCATTCCTTACGGCATCCTCAAAGTCTGTCGAATCCAGAAATGCGCAGATGGCCTCTGGCACCGTCCCCTGGCATGATATATCAAAATGATAATTCGGCCTGATTTCGTCTATATGACGGCCAAGGTCGTATCCGAATTTTTTCTCAATATAATCCTTGATCTCCTTTTTCTCATTGCCGGTTCGTGCCATGAACACTGCAGCTGCCACAGCCTGAGCGCCCTTTATCCCTTCAGGATGATTGTGCGTGATCTCCGCAAACTCCTTTGCCTTTTTCAAGACTTCATCAAGATCATCATATGCAAAGCCCGCGGGACTAATACGCATGGCAGCGCCGTTTCCGTAACTGTTATAGGGAGCAGGGTTTTCACTGCCTGCCCAATTGTAGAAGCTGGCGCCATAGCCTCTATGGCGATACATTTTAAAAAATCTTTTCATATTATCGGTATAGTCTGTACCGGTCAGGATCGAATCTGCCAGGGCAATTGTAAGAACTGAATCGTCCGTAAATGAACATTTAGGCGAAAACAAATCAAAAGACTTGGTCTTGATATTATTCCGCTCATATATCGAACCTATAATATCGCCTGCAACAGCCCCTATCATAATAATCTCCTTATTAGTCTCCTCTTCACGGATTGGGAGATCAGAACACTGCCTTAAAGAAGGCCATGAAGAAGTAAACGGCAATAACCACAGAAACCGCGACCTTCATAAAAGTGCCGGCTATAAAACCGATAAAGGATCCGATGGCCGCGCGTGCGGCATTTTTCGAACCGCGTCCGGCACACATCTCACCGATCAGCGCACCTATAAAAGGGCATCCCAGGATGCCTAGCAGCCCGAAAGGTCCCAGCATAATTCCCATCATGGGCAGAAGGACAACGCCGATTACCAGGCCTATGGCGCTGCCCCACACACCGGCCCGTGTCCCTCCAAACTCCCTGGCGCCCCACACAGGCACAACAGAATCGAAAATCGTCACTATAACAATAATTATTCCCCAGATTATCAGCGTGCCTACAGAAAATCTGCCAAAGCGCGTCCAGTGAAGGAGCAGCAACCCCACATAGCTAAGGGGCGGACCCGGCAGGGCTGGGAGGACGCTCCCGATCACCCCTGCAGTCACGCAGATCGCGCCAAGTGAAAGCAGCAGATATTCCGTCATCTGGTCAGCCTGCTTATGTGCATAACCTTCATAGGCAGTTTGTATCGTCTTATGCCGTGGGCAAGATACAGCATGCAGCCCGGGCAGGATGTCACAACTGCCTGAGCCCCTGATTTTTTCAGGGATTCCATCTTCTTATCCTGTATGCCGAGGCTTACCTCCCTGTGCGCGATGCTGAAAGAGCCGCCAAGTCCGCAGCATGCATCGGCATTATCCATCTCCAGGTATTTTATGCCTTCGATTGAGTTCAGTATCTCCCTGGGTTCCAGATACACGCCCTGGTGAAGCCTCAGGTGGCATGGATCATGATAGGTAACTGTCGTGGGGCAATGGTCCGCGCTCCCACCATTAAAACCATTTTTCACCAGAAATTCCGAGAAATCCGAGACCTTTTTGGAGAATTCACGCGCCTTTTCCGCCATGGGATCTCCTTCCCTGAACCATTTGTGATAATCCTTCAAGGCAGACCCGCAGGTGGCGCATCCTGTTATAACATGGTCATAGGGCTCTAGTGCCTCGATATTCCTTGATGCCAGAAGGCATGATGTCTTAAAATCTCCTGCGTTGTGAACCGAAAGCCCGCAGCAGTTAAGCCCTTCAGGAAAGACTACACTGAAACCTGCTTTTGCAAGTGAATTGACGGTATCTTCGCCGACATCGGGAAGAAAAAATTCAAAGATGCATCCCGGGAAAAATGCCACCTGCCCCCTTTCCTTAACATCTGGAGGAGGTGATGTCACCATTGATACCCGTTTTCTCAGGGGACGCAACGACATCCTGGGAAGAGAAAGCACTCCGGGTATGAAGGACGCCATATCGGCAAGATGATGAAGGGGCCTGCCGCCCTTTGAAGAAAGACCCGGAATCAGACCTGCCAGACCGACAAACCTGGCGACAAGGGACCTCCGGTTAAGTATCCCCCAGTAAATTATCTTCTGAATCCATGACATGCCCTTTTTTTCAACTACATCATTCCTGGCCTCCAGTGTAATATCTGCAGGCGAGAGGTTTGCCGGGCATACGGCATCGCATCTCCTGCACAGGAGACAGGAATAAAGGCACTCTCGATAATCATCTTCAATGGTCAGTTCATTATCACGCACCATCCTTAGAAGTACATTGCGGCCCCTTGCCACATGATTTTCTATATGATCAACATGATATACAGGGCATACGGACATGCAGAACCCGCATTTCATGCACCGATCAGGGTCTATCTTCATTTGAGGGGTAATCATGTCCTACTCCCATATCTTTCCGGGATTAAGTATTCCCCTCGGATCAAATACTGTTTTTATCTTCTTGAGGAGCTCGATCGCCTCCGGGGGCATTGCATTTTTCAGATATCTTCTCTTTTCCAGTCCGATACCATGCTCCCCTGAAATAACACCGTTCAATTCAAGTGCCGCGTCGAATATCTCCTGTGTTGACTTCTGTGCACGGGCATAATGCTCAGGATTCTTCTTATCCGTGAGGATGCAAGGATGCAGGTTCCCGTCTCCCGCGTGCCCCATGGTAACGATCATTACATCATTCTTTTCCCCTATCCTCTTAATCCTTTCCATGAGTTCAGGCAGTTTGTCCATGGGCACGGTCACATCCTCGGCCAGGGCGGTTGGTGCATTGCCGTATATGGCAGAGAACCCCATCCTCCTTGCAGTCCAGAAATTATCCGCCTCCTTTTTGTCCTTCGCCTCTCTTACATCCGTCGCTCCCGCATTGAAACACAGCTCAACGACCTTCGCTGCCTCCATACTTACAGTCTCAACCGCACCGTCCAGTTCAAAAAGAAGTATGGCCTCCGCATCTACAGGCAGACCGAGGGGCGCCGCCTCCTCTATCCTTCTGATTATCCAGTTGTCTATGAGTTCAGCTTTAGCCGGCCTTACCCCCCTTGAGAGTATCTTGCTGACCGCAGCGTTCGCAGTAATGACGTCATTGAACACCGCGAGAACCGTCTGACGCGCCTCAGGCATGGGCAAAAGTTTAATAGTAGCCTGTGCCACCACCGCCAGGGTGCCCTCCGAACCGCATATTAAAAGAGGCAAATCATAACCTGTGACATTCTTTATGGTCTTCGCACCAAGAGAGACGATCTCGCCCGTGGCAAGCACCGCCTTCATCCCGAGAAGATAATGTTTGAATACCCCGTATTTGAGCCCATAGGGACCTCCGGAGTTCTCTGCTACACACCCGCCCATGGTGGCGGCAAGGTAACTCTGGGGATCAGGGGGGAAAAACAGGTTCTGTTTTGCCAGTTCCATGTTAAAGTCATTCAGGACCACGCCAGCCTCAACAGTTGCCGTAAAATTCACTGCATCAATCTCTATAATCCGGTTCATCCGCGAGGTGCAGAGGACAATCCCACCCGAGACAGGGATAGACCCTCCGCTGAGATTCGTGCCTGCACCCCTGACTGTGACCGGGATGCTGTTTTCATTTGCCAGCGCAAGGACCTCCGATATCTGTTTGATATCAGTGGGGAACAGCACTATCTCCGGCATCCCCTGCCAGTTGCTTGTGGCGTCATAGGAAAAGGACATCAGATCTGTCCTTGAGACAAGGACCGATTTGTCCCCGAGTATTTTATTAAGTCTTTTAATTATATCCTTTGTAATCGTCATATTATATCCCCGGATTAATGATAAGATTCTTATACTATCCATTGCCGGAAAGAGATACAAGGGAAATATAAAAAAATAATTTAGGCGTGTCCGGTAATTCCCGGTTAGGACTTTATACAGGGTGAAGGCCTGGGAGCCGCTAATTAAGCGCCCCTGAGGTATGATTCTCAATAAAATAGCCCAGCATCTTCTCCTGCAGAGGGGTCAGTGTATCGAACTGAACGCCCCTTCTTCTTACAGATACGTCAAGGGAGTCAAGGTCTTTGAAAAGCTCGATATCTGAAATGGTTTTATAGGATATGCCGCTCATGACAAATTTTTCATCGCCTGTAATGATGGAAAATTTATCAAAATCCCTCATAGACTCTCCATCCCTGAAATACCTGAAGGCAAGCCCTTTTTCACTTATGTCTATCATATCGAAGCGCACCTTTGAATCCGCGCCGGGTACGACAAACGTATCTTCGCTTGCCATAAACCTCCTGCTTGTCCTCCTTTCAACGGATGAAGAATCCAGGACACTGCGGACCTTCTTGGCAAGGCCGTTCATCCTAACCGGCTTTGGCATTATTTCCATAATGCCCATATCTCTTGCCCTTTCATCATCTATCTTCTCATTATATCCGGTTGACATTATTATCGGTATATCGGTCCTCACGGACCTGATTTTTTTAACAAGGACATCGCCCGTCATGCCGGGCATAATCAGATCCGTAATAATGAGATCATAATCTAAGGGCCTCGACCTGAATTCCTCAAAGGCCTTTTGACTGTCGCAAAAAGAAACCACATTATACCCGAGTTTCTCAAGAAGATTCTTCATCGTATCGGCGATCATCTCTTCGTCGTCAACAAGCAGTATCCTTTCCCTGCCCTTGGGGCTGACTGTTTTAGAAAGATCGGAAACCTCTACCACCTTATCATTAATTACCGGGAAAAGGACATCAAACCGTGTCCCTTTCCCGGGTTCGCTGCTTACCCTGATGCCACCGCCGTGGTTTTTAACGATTCCGTGAACCATCGCAAGTCCCATGCCGGTTCCCTTACCCGCTTCCTTGGTAGTAAAGTAGGGATCAAATATCCTGTCAATGATCTTCGGGTCTATTCCGTGTCCGTTGTCCGAAACGGTCAAACATACATATTTACCGGGGGAAAGATCCGCGAAGTCCACATGTTTTTCGCTCAGCGTTATATCTTCCAGCCTGACACGCAGAACGCCTCCGAATCTCTCCATTGCGTGTGCCGCATTGTTGCAGAGATTTATGATAACCTGATTCATCTGGGTGGCATTTGCCAGTATTGGAAAGGTTTTATCGGGCATATCTCCTGTGATTTCTATATTGGTCTGAAGAGATGAGCGCAAAAGCTTCAGGGATTCATCAAGGACGTTCCTCAGATTTAAAGGCCTTTTCTCGGAGTCTGCCAATCGGCTGAAACTCAGGAGTCTCTTAACCATCTCTTCTGCCCTGGTGCTTGCCGTAAGGATCTTGTTGATATACTTAATTACAGGATCATCTTCATTTACCGATTCAATGGCCAGTTCAGCGCTTCCAATAATTATTCCCAGCATATTATTAAAATCATGCGCAATGCCCCCGGCCAGGGTCCCTATGGTCTCCATCTTCTGGGAATGCTGCAGCTGTTTTTCAAGACTTTTCTTCTCTATCTCGACATTCTTTCTCTCGTCCCGCATCTTCTTCTGTTTTAAAACCATTTCGACCCTTACCAGCAATTCTTCAGGTTCAAAGGGTTTCCTAATGTAGTCATTAGCCATTTTCCTTAGGGCTTCAATGGCGAAATCCATGGATGTATCACCGGTCATGATCATGAACATGGTATCAAGACTTTCACGGTCCAGGGAGTCAAGCAGTTCAAATCCTGTCATTTCAGGCATCATGACATCCAGGAGGACAAGATCAAAGATATTCCTGTTAATTAATTTTAAAGCCTCCTGGGCGCTGTTTGTGGTGTCTGTTTCATACCCCTTAATCTTCAACAGCGCCTTGAGGCTATCCAGAACCATTTGATCATCATCCACCACCAGTATTTTGAGCGCGTTTTTCATATATATCTCCCTGCGCAAAGAATATTAAAAATTGATCCTCTGTTTTCAGTGCTTAAAATCAAATATATTTTAAGCCGAAATCTTTAACGGCAGTTCCACTACAAAGGAAGTCCCCTTTCCCTTCAGGCTGTCGCATTGTATCGAGCCGTTTATTCTATCGATAATTCCTTTAACAATAGACAATCCCAGCCCTTCATGTCCTTTCTTTGAGGTTACAAATTCCTTAAAAAGCCTCTTTCTGACATCTTCAGCTATGCCCGGCCCTTCATCGATTATGTTTATCCTTACCTTTCCATCCAAAATACCTGCCTCATCATCACCTTCATCCTTTTCATGGCGCTGCATATAAGATGTTTTAATGTCTATTCTGCCTCCCCCCGGCATTGCTTCCACGGCATTTTTTATCAGATTAATGAAGACCTGCTTAAGGTTATCCCTCTCTGTTATGATATCGGGGACTAACGGGTCGCAATCCAGATCAATCTTTATCCCCGAACCTTTTTCAAGAGATCCGTTTGTCAGTTTTACAATATCATCCAGAAGTGAATTCACATTAACCGGTTCTTTAACCATCCTTGCCTCTTTTTCCGATGACGACGGAAATTTTCTCAGCATCTTAACGATACGGTTAATTTCTTCCTTGATTATCCTGATCTCATCATGTTCGACATTGTTTTCCGTCAGTTTTATGTCAAGGACAGAGAGATAATTCTTTATAACACTTAAAGGATTATTTATCTCATGGATCATCTTCCTTGATAATGTTGCCTCGGGAGCGGGCTGTAAAGGTTTCGATTGCCATGCTTCATCCTCTTTCCTGTTCCAGGCTGATAGAATTATGGCACATTGCCGCAAAAAGTAATTTAACAGCGTTACCTGCTTTGATATGAACGAGCATTCCGCCTTTCCCACGCCAAGAACCATTACACCTATAATTTCATCCCTTTCGATCATGGGAAGGCATAGGATTCCGTCATTGCCGGTAAAATGAATCAACTGGGAATCCGTTATCGTAAGTTCAGCCTTTTTCTGCTGGGAGAAGGAATCAAGATAGTTCTTGTTATGAAGGCACGAAACAATGAGGCCATTATCATCGGCAAGGGAGATGCGCAGACCATTAATAAGGGCTGAATAGTCGTCATCCTGCTGGCAATGCCCTATGAGTGCGTTTTCATCCCTGTTATACAGGAAAAAGAACACAGTGGATTTTTCAAACAAGGTCTGAAATCCCTGCCTTATAATATGCAAAACATCACCCAAGTCCTTGGCGCCCGGAATATTCTGCAGGGCATAGGCTATTAACGACCTGTCACGGACCTCATTGGCCAGACTGGAACGCGCATCACCCTTGGCGCCGTTCAACGGCTGCACCTGCTCTGACAAATTGTCCCCTATACCTATTGCAGCCATGGCGGCATCCAGTCTCGAGTCCGCATATAAAAGGTATTCATCAACCTTGTCCCGCGTGAAACCCAGCAGTGTTTTCGCTGACTCATAAAGATCTTCTTTGTCCGGCATATCCTCCTGTGCCATCAAATTTGCCAGGTAAAGGACCTTTACAGGAGGCAGAGAGACAGCCACTTTATCAACCGGGTGGTGATGATACAGTAATGCGTCCGCCATAAAGGGATAGTAATGCCAGCCCTCTATCAATTTGTTGCCTATATAACAATGGTCGATGCCGAGTATTTTCTGTTCCCTGGATACAATACTCTGATGATTTATTTTTTCCGGAAGCTTACCGTAGATATTAGGGAAAGATGT
>JAFGIC010000231.1 GCA_016929815.1 Deltaproteobacteria bacterium | reverse complement strand
TGGAAAATATCGCATATCCTATACTTACAGTTACCCTTCCTTTTTCTTCAAATGCCTTTTGAATACGCAAACATATCTCCTGTGTTATATCTATATCTGCGTCAATAAGGATAACGGCAAACTCATCTCCACCGTAACGATAACCTAAGTCAACACCTTCACGAATGCATCTGGTAATTATTTTCCCGGCTCCTTTAAGTATCTCATCGCCTTCCAGATGGCCATAGGTGTCATTATATATTTTAAAGTCATTTATATCCAAAAGTATAAGGGACAGAGTATGTTTCTGCCTGCCCGCCCTTATTACTTCATCATTCAGACGATCAAAAAAATGCCTCTGGTTATACAGTTCGGTTAATGAGTCTGTTATTGACAGCCTGTTAAGTTCCTTTCGAAGATTTCTTTCAGTGATTATCCTTCTTATCTTCGCCTCAAGCTCTTCTATGCCAAATGGTTTTTTTATAAAGTCACTTGCCCCGGCGTTTATTACGTCAACATAGGTATATCCTTCAGCGTATCCCGTCATTGCTATCGTACTTATATCGAATCCGTCACGTATTCTCCCAATCAATTCTAATCCGTCCATTCCAGGCATTTTCATGTCTGTAAGCACAATTGAATATCTGTTTTCATTAAGTTTTTTCAATGCATCCGTGCCACTGGGGACGGAATCGGAAGAAAGACCAATTTTTTTAAGAAGCTGCTCCAAGGTATCTCTTAGATACGAGTCATCATCAACGATTAATATATTCTCATTAGAATAGTCTATATTTAATTTATCCATAGCCAAGTTATATATTATTATTAAATTATAATACAGCTAATTATTAATCAAAATACCTTGAAGAGAATTAATAGAAGATCTTTCTATTTTTATTTTAACCAATTGACCTATAATATTTTTATTACTAGTAAAATTGACAATTTTATTGCCGGGAGTTCTACCTGTAAATTGATCCATTTTCTTGCTTAAACCCTCTACAAGTATCTCCTCTTCCTTTCCTTCGAGCATTTTATTTTTTTTCAGGGTGATTTCCTTTTGCAATCCCTGCAATTTATTTAATCGGGATAATTTTATTTCATCTGAAATTTTATTATCCATTTTCTCTGCTGATGTCCCTTTTCTGTCAGAATATACAAATGAGAACAAATTATCAAATTCTATTTTCTCCATCAGATCAATTGTCATCATAAAATCATTATCGGTTTCGCCTGGAAAACCTACAATAACATCGCTTGTGACAGCAATATCCGGTCTTGCATCCCTTAATTTATTTATAAGACCGATATATGTTTCTTTTGTATAAACCCTGTTCATCATCTTAAGGACCCTGTTTGAGCCCGACTGGAAAGGAAGGTGTATATGCGGACACAGGTTATTTATGTCTCTAAAACATTTAATGAGTTCATCGGATAAGTCCTTTGGGTGAGATGTTGTGAACCTGATTCTGTAAAGACCTTTAAGTGGACTTATCATCCTGATAAGTTTAGGAAAGTTAACGCTATTGCCTTCTGATGAAAGATATGAATTAACATTCTGTCCCAGCAGAGTAATCTCCATTATTCCCTGCGATATAAGATTCTCTGCCTGTGCCAGGATATATTGCGGTGAGAAACTTTTCTCCCTGCCCCTAACATAAGGCACAATACAATAGCTACAGAAGTTATTGCATCCCTCCATAATCGATATGTAACCCTTTAATCTTCCTTTAAAATATCCGTCATGGATAACAGGGATAGCATTATCAGCCGAAAGGTCAGTTGCCACAACCCTTTCGCCGTTCTCTTCAATTCTATTCAGGATGCCGGTTATATTTCCTATCTCTCTAGTACCAAGTACAAGGTCCAGTTCCGGATATTTCTTTAAAAGCATCGGCCCTTCCTGTTGTGCCACACACCCCATAATACCAAGTATGATATCCGGACGTCTTTTTTTAAGTGCTATCATGCGCCCTAGAAGACTGACCGCCTTTTGCCGGGCCTTTTCTCTTACGGTGCAGGTATTGATTAATATCAGATCGGCATCCTCATGACTCTCGACGGGATTATAACCGTAATTAATAAGAAATTGAGCAAGGGTGTCTGTATCGTTTTCATTCATTTGACAACCCATTGTGGCTATATAAAAATGCCCTTTCACTAAAGTAAAGCTCCAATTATTAGAATTAAATGGTTAATTATATTATTTAATATGAAAAAATCACGATGCAAGCGGGATTTATTTAACTAAGGCATAACAGGATCAATCTTTATATGTTCATCTCTCCTAAGTGAGTCAAGGAGTTGAAGTACAATTGCTTCACAGCCCGGTGAAATCTCCAGTTCTATCAGGGCAAGACCCGGATTCAGGGTTTTCAGAAATGCCATTCCATCGTAGGATTCCAAGACCCATCGAAGGTAGCTTATCTCCTTCCGTTCGACATGAAAACTCAATATTGTTGTTTCCATTTCATTTGCCTTCACCGGAGCGCCCTTATGGTGAATTTTTGCAGAATTCATGGGCTTTGTTTATAGGTCAAACCGCCCCACATCATTTTCGTCCTCAGTATTTCAAAGTATGACTGATCGGGTGATTTAAAAAGTTTTATACGTGATTCTGATTTACCGATGATAATCCTGTCTCCGTGCAGGAGTTCAAAACCCACCTGACCGTCGAATGTCAGGCTAACCTTTTCCTCGCTTTCTTTCTCCATCATTATTGTTATCGCTACTGTGTCAGGAAGGATAAGCGGCCTGTTGGTTAGTGTGAAGGGACAGATAGGGGTTAATATCATATTGGAAATTGTCGGATATAATATGGGTCCGCCGGCAGAAAGGTTATATCCGGTTGATCCCGTAGGTGTCGATATGATGAGTCCATCAGCCCTGAATGTTGTAAGGAACTCATTGTTGATATAAACATCAAGATCTATAATCCTAGCAAGCGCCCCTTTATTTATGACCACATCATTCAATGTAGGGAATCTGCACACCTCGGTTCCACCCCTGAATACCTTTGTCTCCAGCATCAGCCTTTGTTCTATTTCCAGAGAATCATTCAGCATCATTTCAAGACAAGGGTATAATCTTTTAATCGGAATACTTGTTAGAAAACCAAGTCCGCCGAGGTTGACGCCAAGTATAGGTATGCCGTCTCTACCTAACTTGCGCGCGGCTCCCAGCATAGTACCGTCTCCACCCAGGACTATCAGACATTTGATACCTTCATGTGTTATGGAAGATTCCTCTGAGAAGTCTTTCAGCCTGCCCTTGGGACTCATCTCTTCTGAATAGACCTTAACGCCCCTGCTTTCGAGCCATTTGCGCAGTTTCTCCGCCTCTTTCTTGGCAGGTTTATGATGATGTTTATATGCAATGCCTATGGAAGTTTCCGGCATATCAAAAACCCCACTAACCTATGATCATTATCTTATTATCTTATCTGTCACAATCCATTCATCCTTATAATCCGATGTAGTATCCACTATAAGGTGAATAACCTTGAGCCCTGGAAATGAATTCACCAAACCATCGATATCAACCTTTTCAAATTTCTGCTTGTTATTCAGATACGCCTGCTCAGTGAGTGCGTTGGATTCATAGTCTTCCTTTGTCCTTTTAAGGATACGTCCGATCGAGACCTCCTGCGGGCATACTGTCTGTTGTATTACAAAGAATTTGGAATGCCTATAGGCTATTTCGGCCGCGCGTTTCCTAAGCGCCTGCGTTATAAACGTAGCGTCAAGGATGATCCCCTTACCTTTTAAAGCAAGTTCATCAGCCATCCTGAACATCTCATCATAGACAGTATGTCTCTTATTCATATCCGAGGCGACCTTTTCATCGAATATGTCTTCTTTTTTTAATACCTCAAGTCTGATCATATCCGTACGCAGGACATGATAACCCTTTAACCCGGCTATTACCTCTGTGGTCTCCGTCTTATAGGATGCCGGCAGGCCACAGGCTATAAGAACCGTATCGGCAGTGAGTTCATTATCCATGAAACTCATAAATGGCTCTATCATCATCATTGTTCCCCTATTGGACATATTTTCCGGCCAATTGAAAATACCTTTTAGCCGATGCCTCGGCCTCATCCTTTTTATATTTATCTATGTTTTCATCATCCAGCTGAAAACTGATTACCTTTCCCCTGACATATGCCCTGTAAACCTTGTAAAATTTTAGAAGGGATATCATATCAGCGGCGCCTGTAAGCCTGGAGTAATCCTGCCAGAGCAATTCTGCAAATTCATTGCCGCCCCTGTATTCGAGGTCCATTAACAGAAAGGCGATATCGGCTAGGGTGTCGGTATATCGGAAACGCTCATTAAATTCGATACAATCGAAGATAGGGATTGATTCAGTGAGGCATATGTGCTCCATATGAAGGTCCCCGTGGCAATCCCTTATAAAATTGTTTTTTATACGTTCATAAAAGAGATTTTTGTTTGATCTGTAAAAATCATCCGTCCATTTCCTAATCCGTTCAAAATCCTCTTTATCAATGGTAATGTCCCGGTACTTCTCTGTCTGATGAAAATTTTCATCGGTATTTACCCTGAACATTTCCGGATCGCCGAATCTCTCGATATCACTGCTGTAATTGGCGTCCCTATGAAATTGAGCAATTTTTCCTGAGATCTTTAATATATGTTCCCTGGTAAGGAGGCCCTTTTCAAACAGGGACTTCATGAGCATATCATCGGGGAGCCTTTTCATTTTCACCGCATATTCAATTGCCTCCCCATTGCCCTCCCCTATCCGACAATAATTTCCGTCACAATAAACAGGGAGGACATCAACATAAAGGCCATCTGAAAGCCTCCTGTTAAGATCAATCTCTCTCCGGCAGTAATATTTACGTTTCTCAAGGGTGGAAAAATCCAAAAAACCGAAATTCACGGCCTTTTTGATCTTATATACATAATTATCAGCTATGATAACATAGGAGATGTGTGTCTGAACAAGAGAAACATTTGCAGTGGCGTCAGGCAGCGCCTCAGGGTTGACCAGATCATTAATATTAAAAGACATTTCAACAAACCTTATCTAATTTTATACCAAATTGTTCCACCACATAAAGGGGAACTTTGACGGAGCCCATAATAATCGGCTGCTGATGACAATCAGATCCGCCCGTCACCATAATACCCTGACCCTTTGCAAAGGAAAGATATGAATCGACGGTCTTTTTATCATGAGATGAATGCCAGCACTCCACGCCGTCTATATATTTCAGCATTGTTTCTTTGATTATCTGATGCTGAATATCGATATCTTCTGTCAGGCTGACAAGGGAAGTGCCTCTCGGGTTATTAGGATGTGCAATGATAAGTTTCCCGCCGGCGCCCTTTACCAATTGGGAAGCCTCCTCAAGGGAAAGAGGCATCTTGGGTACATTACATTTTACGAGATATCTGTCGAATGCCCTCTGCCTGCTGGCAACTATTCCCTTCTTAACCAGGTAATCGGCTATATGCGGACGTCCAAATGTGCCGTCAACAGAATCCTCGATCTCTTTCATGTCAATGGATGTAAATTCAGGAATGCCTTCTTTACGGAATTCCATATTGATTTTCTCTAGTATCGATTCAGCCCTTTTTTTTCTATATTCTTTCAGTTTCTGCAGTTTATCGATAAGGGGCCTATAATGAATATCGTATTGATACGCCAGGAAATCAAGAGACACGGCCTTGGAGTCATTGTAGTCCGGATGTGAAAAGGATACATTTAATTCAAGACCGTGGATATATTTTATACCGTATTTCTCAGATAAGGGAACTGCATACTCCTGACAATCTATCGAGTCATGGTCAGTGACAGAGATAACCTTTATCCCTCTTCGGGAGGCCTCTCTGAAAATCTCCTCGATTGTCATCTTTCCATCAGAGGAATTTGAATGTATATGCAGATCAACACACATTAAAGACAGCTCGAATTTAGCCCTGTGATATCTGAAAGAGACCCTGATTAAACTTCCCGGTAATACCTGTAGTATTCAAATACCGTTTTAACGTAATACCTTGTCGTCTCATAAGGAGGAACCCCGTTATATTTCCTCACCTTGCTTATCCCTGCATTATAGGCAGCCAGTGTGAGTTCCAGATCGCCGTCGAATTTATTCAATAAAGTTTTAAGGTACCTGACGCCTGCATTAATATTATGGACTGGATCACACATATCCTCAGGGCTCAGAGAAGCGGCCGTGTGAGGCATGAGCTGCATTAGACCAATGGCCCCCTTTTTTGATATTGCCGTTGGGTCATAGGCCGACTCCGCCATAATAATCGCCTTTATAAGCGCCGGATCAACATTGTTTTTATCGGCAGCCTGAGTGATAATAGGAGCAAACAGGGATTCTCTCTTTTTGATAGAATAATTCAGGTATGGCTTAGAAATATCCGTTTCAGTAATATCCGTCTTATAGGGCCTGGGGCCTTTTACAATCGCTAAATGTTGTTCCTGATGATCATACGCCGGTAAACCGATTAAAAATAAAACCATTATTATAGAAAATATTCCGCAGGTTATGGAACCTGCGGAATTTATTAGCATTGAATCGCTATCCATCTTAAACCTCCTTAAAGCGCCTATTCAAATCACATTTATTTGGATATTTGTCAACCCCTAAATTATCCCTCCGGGGTATCGA
The DNA here is from genome assembly GCA_016929815.1 of Deltaproteobacteria bacterium. Taxonomy (GTDB): domain Bacteria; phylum Desulfobacterota; class DSM-4660; order Desulfatiglandales; family HGW-15; genus JAFGIC01. The sequence goes on along the minus strand of JAFGIC010000231.1, from coordinate 8,683 downwards.
TGCTGTCAAGATTATTTAAGACATTGACTTTTAATAAAAATTAACTTAATTAATGAGTTATTGATTCTAATATTTAAATAGAAATAAATTGAAAAGACAACAAGAGGTTGAAATGTCAAAAACTATTCAAGCAGCCGTGGATTTATTAAAGGGAAAACTGACTGTTTTGCCTGAGATAGGTTTTATTACCGGCACTGGTTTGGGAAGTCTGACCTGTAAAATGGATATGGATTTCAGAATGCCCTACAGTGAAATACCACATTTCCCTGTTTCTACAATAGACAGTCACAGGGGAATGCTCGTCTCGGGAAGGATTGCCGGCAGGTCCGTCCTGGCCATGGAGGGACGATTTCATCTCTATGAAGGATATACTCCATATGAAGTATCACTGCCTGTCAGGGTGATGTCGAGACTTGGTGTAAAATATCTGTTGATATCCAGCGCTGCCGGGGGACTGAATCCCGGCTTCAAACCAGGCGACCTTATGCTTGTAACAGACCATATTAATATGACCGGATCCAATCCGTTAACAGGCCCCAATATGGATGGATTCGGGCCCAGGTTTCCGGATATGTCGAACGTGTACGATCCCGTACTTTTGGATATTTCTATGAAAAATGCAATAAAAACGGGGATATATCTGAGGCAGGGTGTTTACATCGGGGTTCTGGGGCCAAGCCTTGAAACCCCTTCAGAAACGAGATTTTTCAGGCTGATCGGAGCTGATGCCATAGGGATGTCAACAGTTCATGAAGTGATAACTGCCGTGCATTGCGGTATTAAGGTAATCGCCATTGTAGTAATCACCAATGTCAATCGTCCCGACCTGATGAAAAAAACCTCCATTGAAGATGTTATAGCCAATGCCGAATCCGCGAGCCATCTGCTCTCATCTTTATGGGAAGAAATAATTATCAACCTGCCTTAACAAGGAGTTATCAAATGCATCCTTTTGATATAGTTATTAAGAATGGGGCTGTCCTTACAATGGATAAGCAGGGAACAGTCATCAGAGATGGAGTTGTCGGAATCAGTGAAGACCATATTTCATTCGTCGGAAGAAACAATGGGGATTATATCAATGCGGAAAAGATCATTGACGCGCAGGACGGCATAATTCTTCCGGGCCTAATAAACGGTCATACACATGCTGCTATGACCCTTTTCAGGGGCCTTGCAGACGATCTTCCTCTTATGGAATGGCTTAACAACCACATCTTCCCCGCGGAAAGCAGGATAAACTCCGATTTTGTCTTTACAGGGACGCTCCTTGCATGTGCTGAGATGATTCTCTCAGGCACAACCACATTCTGTGATATGTATCTTTTTGAAGATGAAGCTGCCCGGGCCTGCAAGGCCGCCGGGATGAGGTCTCTTATGGGTGAGGTTTTGTATGACTTCAGTTCCCCCTGCTACGGCTCAATTGAAAAGGGTTTTATCTATACGGAATCACTTATAAAAAAATGGCGTGATGACCCGCTCATCTCCATTGCCGTTGAACCTCACTCACTTTTCACGTGCTCCCCTGATCTTCTTGTTACCGCGAATAAGCTTGCGCTGAAGAATCATGTGCCCCTGATTATACACCTTTCGGAGACAGAAGAGGAAATAAGATATGTGGAAAAAAACTATGGGAAAAGGCCTGTCCATCACCTGGATTCTCTCGGCATCCTGGGTCCTCATGTTATCGCATGTCATTGCGTGCATTTGGATAGAGATGAAATAGGAATACTGAAAAATAGGGGTATAAAGGTAATTCATAATCCTGAGAGCAATATGAAACTCGCCTCGGGCGTTGCGCCTGTTCATGAGATGGTATCCTCAGGCATTACAGTAGGACTCGGCACGGATGGATGCGCCTCCAATAATGACCTTGATCTATTTGGCGAGATGGATACTGCAGCAAAGCTTCAAAAGATAAAGGAAATGGATCCCACAGTTATGGACGCAGAAACGGTTCTGAGGATGGCCACCATTGAGGGTGCAAAGGCACTGGGGCTGGAAAATATTACCGGTTCAATCGAGACGGGCAAAAGAGCGGATATTATTGTTGTTGACATCAACAGGCCCCATCTTACGCCGATGTACAACCCCTGTTCCCATCTTGTCTATTCTGCAAAGGGTTCAGATGTCATTCATTCAATAATAAACGGCAGACTTGTCATGTCTGAACGCAGTCTTTTCACAATTGACCTGAAAGACGTACTGGAAAAGGCATCTGCCATAGCAGAGGATATCAAACTGTACAGGAAAGACTGAGGTTACACTATTCAACAAGTTCAATATGCCAGTAAAGATAATCCCGCCATGATTGAGGCACCTCCTTGAAACCAATGGTTATTCTGATGGAAGGTACCCAATCAGGCTGGAAGGGTCTGCGGATAAGATTCATGGATGCCTCATGGGGCATTCGCCCTCCTTTTTTCCTGTTGCAATCCATGCAGCATGTAACAATATTCTCCCATTCCGTCCTTCCGCCTCTGGACTTTGGAAGGACATGATCATAGGTAAGTTCCTCGCAGGGAAATCTTTTCCCGCAGTATTGGCATTTATAACGGTCTCTGGCGTAAATATTCTGTCTGGAAAACTTAACCGGGTTCTTGACGCGTTTTACCATGCTGAGAAGACGGACAACAGAGGGCATTTTAACTGTAAAACTTATAGAATGGATATCCTGGGTGTATTCCTCTATTACTTCAACCTTTCCCAAGCATAGCATGGTTATAGCCTTTTTCCAGTTAATAACCTTTAGGGGCTCGTAGGAGATATTTAATAATAATACCTGTTCCATTGTAAACTTTAAGGGCTATAAAGTTGTTGATAATGGCTGTCAGTTCCATTAAATAAACTAAATTACCTTAAAATACAAGTAAAAACTGAAGATTGCTGTTGCAAAGGCTATTATTTTTTATCTTTTTTGATTTCTGAGCCCTGGATTAAGCTCTCTTCAAATTCCTTAAAAAACTTATCCTTTTCCTTCCAGTCCGGGCCGAAATGCCTGGAGAAATAGAAACCAAGCCTGTCAAAAAATCCCATCCAGTTTGATTTCCATTTATCACGGACCAGTTTTTCAAGAAAATCTTTCAATTCAGGGAGCTTTTCCTTGGGAAGAAAAAACACGGCGCCCAATTGAATGGTCTTTTTAAGGGCGTCCATTGTGAGTGCATATGCGGTGAAGATTACGGTGGGAAACCCCTGGGATACTGATACCCTCAGCAGATCAAAACCCCTGACACCCATGATATCAAGTATGACTATATCGTATTTGTATCCGAGGAGATACTGTAGAGCGGTTTCGTAGTCGGATGCCTTGTGTAGAATACACATCATAAGCTCATCTTCAACGGCTTCCAGCATATCAGTCTCGTCATCAACCACAAGGACCGTCAGGTCTTTTAAAGGGCTTTCTTCAAAAAACATATCCGGGTCTGCCTCCATGTTTATATTTAAAATATCATTCTGTAATCTTGAGCAGGAGCATTGCAAGGGGCGGCAGCCGCAGATTAAGCGAAAAGGGCCTCCCGTGATAAGGGATTTCTTCCGACTCAATGCCTCCGCCCAGCCCTATATTAGAGCCGCCGAAACAAGCGGCGTCAGAGTTCATTATTTCCTTGTAGTACCCGCGTCTGGGCGCCCCGATCCTGTAATTCAGCCTGGGCGCAGGTGTAAAATTAAATATAAAAATCAGGGTTGTCCGAGATGCCTTATCCTTCCTTATAAAAGATACCACACTCGCATCAGCATCACGGAAATCTATCCATTCAAAGCCCTGAAAATCGGTGTCGGTTTCATATAATGCCGGCTCTGTCAGATAGATCCTGTTTAGTTCTTTGACGTAATTTTTAAGGGTTATATGGGGTTCATATTTAAGCAGGTGCCATTGCAGGGACTGGTCATGATCCCATTCCCATCGCTGTCCGAATTCTCCCCCCATAAAGATCATCTTCTTGCCGGGCTCGCCGTACATGTATCCTAGGAGCAGGCGAAGGTTTGAAAATTTCTGCCAGTCATCCCCAGGCATTTTTGAAAGAAGCGATGACTTTCCGTGCACAACCTCGTCATGTGAAAGCGGCAATATGAAATTTTCGTGGAACGCATACAGGAGCGCAAACGTCAGCATGTCCATATGATAGCGTCTGTATAGAGGATCCTTTGACATAAAGGTCAGCATATCATGCATCCAGCCCATGTTCCACTTGAACAGGAATCCCAGGCCGCCGAGGTGAACGGGCAGCGTCACGCCGGGCCATGCCGTGGATTCTTCGGCTATTGTCATTACCCCTGGGAACTGTTCATAAATTTTTGTGTTCATCTTTTTTATGAACTCTATAGCCTCGAGGTTCTCCCTGCCCCCGTATTTATTGGGTATCCATTCCCCTTCCATACGTGAATAGTCAAGATACAGCATGGATGCCACTGCGTCAATCCTGAGCCCGTCAAAATGATATTTTTCAAGCCAGAAAAGGGCGTTGGCTATCAGGAAATTGCTTACCTCATTGCGCCCGTAATTGAAGATCAGTGTATTCCAGTCCTTCTGTTCTCCCTGTCTCGGGTCTTCATGCTCATAGAGATGCGTGCCGTCGAAAAATTCAAGTGCATGCGGGTCTTTCGGGAAATGAGCGGGCACCCAATCAAGAATGACGCCAATGTCCTCGTTGTGGCACCGGTCAATAAAGTGCATGAGATCTTCAGGTGAACCATAGCGTGAAGTGGCAGCATAATACCCGGTCACCTGGTAACCCCAGGATCCGTCAAAGGGGTGCTCCGAGATCGGGAGCAGTTCAATGTAATTAAAACCCATGTCCTTCACGTAGGGTATCAATTCATCCGCAGCCTCCCTGTAGTTGATCCAGGCATTCCCCTCGTCTGTCCTGCGTTTCCATGAACCCAGATGCACCTCATAAACAGCCATGGGAGACCTAATGTAATCGACACTTGACCTTTTAGAAATCCATTTCTGGTCGTCCCATTGATACTTATCGAGATCATGAACAACAGCTGCCGTTTTCGGGCGCTGTTCAAAGCAAAAGGCATAGGGATCAGACTTAATCAATATTGTTCCATCCTGTGTACGGATCTCATATTTATACAGGAGGCCTTCTTTCAGGTGGGGCACAAACAGCTCCCAGACCCCTGATGGTCCCCTGTTCCTCATCTGGTGCCTTCTGCCGTCCCACTGGTTGAAATCGCCTATGACGCTCACCCTGGAAGCGGAAGGGGCCCACACTGCGAACAGAACCCCGCTGACGCCCTGATGCCTCATAAGGTGCGATCCCAGCCTCTCATATATCCTTAAATTATTTCCCTGTCCGAAGAGGTAAAGGTCATAATCGCTTAATACCGGCATAAATGAATAACAGTCGTAGAATCTCGCAGCCCTTCCTGTCCCGAAATCAACATTCAGATGATAAGGAAAGATATCCTTTACATCGCTTATGAATGCCTCAAACAGACCCTTTCTGCTGATTAGCCTGGCCTTAACCTCCCTTTCCGGGTCAAGATCTTCAACAAATACGCCTTTTGCTCCGGGGAGAAAGGCCCTTACCACAACGCCCCACCTGCCTTCATGAGATTCCGGGTGTGCGCCCAGGAGTGAAAAAGGATCGGAAAATTTTCCGGAAATAAGGCTTTTAAGATCGTTAACTGCAGATGAATTCAAAATGAACGCTCCAATAACAGATCATATCACGCCCAGGTCACAAGGCCCATGATAAAAGGATTTTCAAGTCTATTTTTACTCGGCATTACACGGACCGTATATCCGAATCTGCCCGTTCCGAGGCAGGGGATATTGCCTTTAAAAATATAGGTCCCGCCCTCCATCCCCTGGACGTCCAGGATAACGGTATCCCGTGCAGAGAATTCTCCGTGGTGATCAAGACGGCCATAGTATGCCTCAACAGTAACATCATCCGGTTCAAGCAATCCAAGGATTATCTTTGCCGTAACACCCAGATATTCTCCTACGGGCAACTCCCTGAGCTGTTCTGATTTGACTTCAACTACAGATATATTGTTCCATTCCGTCAAGAGTTTCTGTCTCCAGGAGGCCAGGTCCTTGGCCCCCTTAAAGTCATCGGTGCCCAGGAAATTGAACCGCTTTGAACAGGATAGATAGTATCTGTCCATATACTCTTGCACCATTCGATGAGAATTGAAGACGGGGACGAGATACCTCAAGCCGGAACGCATCTTTTCGACCCATTCCCTGGGGACATCATCATGACTTCTACGATAGAACAGTGGAACAACCTCCTCCTCGAGGATATTATAAAGTTCCATGCTTTCAATATCATCCTGGGCTTGGTAATCACTATACTCCTCCCCCCTTCCGATTGCCCAACCAAAGGCGTTGTTATAGCCCTCGTCCCACCACCCGTCAAGGATGCTCAGGTTCAGTGAACCGTTGGCAAGCGCCTTCATACCGCTGGTTCCACATGCCTCCAGGGGGCGGCGCGGGGTATTCAGCCATACATCGCATCCCGATACCAGCACATGTGATATATGAATGTTATAATCCTCTAAAAAGACAATCTTCCTTTTGAAGCGGCTCTGGCGCGAGATGTGGATGATATTCCTTATAAACTCTTTCCCCTCGTTATCCTGAGGGTGGGCCTTTCCTGAAATTACTATCTGAACAGGGTGATCAGGATTATTTAAAATGCGATCGAGCCTGTCAGGGTCCTTGAAAAGAAGGGTCGCCCGTTTATACGTGGCAAAACGCCGGGCAAAACCGATGGTCATTATGTCGGGATTCAATACCTCGCTTGCCTCAAGGACGTCCCGTGGCGAGGCGCCTCTCCTGTTCAGCTGATCCACCAGATTGCTGCGTACAAATGCCACGAGATGCTCCCTGCAGCGGTCATGCGCCCGCCATAGTTCAGTGCTGGGGATGCGTTCCACCTGGTCCCACAGCCTTTTATTGTCAGGATCCTCCATCCAGTCCGGTCCGAGATATCTGTCAAAGAGGTCCGATATCTCCCTGGAGATCCACGTAGGTACGTGTATGCCGTTGGTTATATAATCTATAGGCACATCTTCAACAGGATTATGATGCCAGATCTTCTGCCACATCGAACGGGATACCTTCCCATGGAGACGGCTTACACCGTTTGCATGTGATGAAAGCCTCAGCGCCAGCGTGCTCATCCCGAATTTCTCGCCTTCGTCACGGGGATCCAGCCTCCCGTAACCGAGAAGGACCCTGAAGTTGATCCCGAGTTCCTTGGCGTAATCATCAAAATAGTCTTTTATCAGCTCTGAATCAAAGACGTCGTTTCCGGCAGGTACGGGCGTATGGGTCGTAAAAACAGTCGTAGCTATGACAAACTCACGTGCCGCGTCAAAGGACAACCCCCTCTCCTTTCTCAATATGTTAATCCTTTCCAGTGCTGTAAATGCCGAGTGGCCTTCATTCATATGAATCACTGTCGGCTCAATGCCCAGCGTCTTAAGCGCCCTTATCCCTCCTATACCCAGGGTGATCTCCTGCCTCAGGCGCATCTCCCTGTCGCCTCCGTAAAGCTGTGCGGTAGTTCTACGGAATTCCGGGGGATTGGCCGGAAGGTTGGTGTCAAGCATATAGAGCGGCACCCTGCCTACATCTATGCGCCATATGAGGATGTTGACGTTCTGCCCCTTGAATGTGACAGAGGTTATAACGGGTTTCCCATCGTTGTCGCGCACCAGATTTATCGGCAGATTAGAGAAGTCGTTAACAGTATATGTCTCCATCTGCCAGCCGTCCGAGCTGAGATACTGGCTGAAATATCCTTCCTGGTAAAGAAGTCCTACGGCAACCAGGGGCACATTGAGATCACTGGCGGATTTCAGATGATCGCCCGCAAGGACTCCTAGTCCGCCGGAATATATAGGAAGGCAACGCGACAGCCCGAACTCGGCGGAGAAATAGGCAACCTGCAATGGAAGCTCAGGGGAATAATTCTCTGACGGTATCCTGGGTTGGGAGAGGTATCTGTTGAAATCCTGTGAGACCCTCTCAAGCTGTGCAAGAAAGCCCTGGTCCTTCGAAAGCTGATCCAGTCTTTCCTGAGTTACCTGTCCCAGCATTATTACAGGGTTGTGTCCGCAGTCTGTCCAAAGCCTCGGATCCATACGCTGAAAGAGTTCACGTATCTCGCCTCTCCAGCTGAAACAGAGATTGTATGCAAGATTTCTGAGCTTTTCGAGTTTAGGTGGCAGCTTCGGAATGACATTATATTTTACCTTTGGTCTCATAGTTGTCGCCCTCTTGTTTTAAAATGGACGTGATTCAACATCAGTCAGGAATATTTTCCTTGGTCACTACCGTTATTCCTCTCTGTGTTACCGTAAACCGTTCCTTGTCTTTTTTAGGATCAAATCCTATCTCAGCCCCCGGAGGAATATGCACGCCTTCACTTATTATTGTTTTCTTTATCCTTGCGTGTCGCCCTATGGAAACGTTTTCCATAAGAACCGATTCCTCTACTGAGGACCAGCTATGCACGAATACATTATAGGAAAGGATGCTGTTTACAACCATACCTCCGCTTACTATCGATCCGTGGGCAACAAGTGAATCAATGGCGAGCCCGGCCCTTGGATTTGATCCGGTTGTCTGAGCGAATACAGTCTTAACAGGGGGATACTGACGCTGATGGGTCCTTATAGGCCATAACCTGCCGTACATGTTGAAATAGGG
>JAFGIC010000230.1 GCA_016929815.1 Deltaproteobacteria bacterium | reverse complement strand
TCTGCGACCGGCGGCGCGAACACGATATCCGTCCCTTCATCCTCTGCCTTTTTCAGGTCTCCCTCCATGTCCCTGGGATATTTATCAAAGTCCTCCGAGGGCCCGAACTGTGTCGGGTTCACAAAGATGCTCAAAACCAGTACATCGGCACATCCCCTTGCCTGTCGAAGCAGTTCAAGATGCCCCTTGTGCAGAAAACCCATAGTGGGGACAAAGGCGATGGTCTTCCCCGAAGACCTGATCTGCCTGCTCGTTTCCTGCATGTGGGAGGTTTTTTGTATTATTTCCATGGTTGTACCTATCTTCTTTATATCTTTTCTTTCTCCCCCAAAAGAGAAAAGAGTATAGAGAAGAGAGTATAGAGGATATTGATTAAAGATTGAATTGTATATATTATGTTGCGTTTTTATTCAGATAACGAATATAACCATCCAGTGTTTTAATGGCATTTATGGATAGATCCCAAATTGAATCATAGATCTCTTTAGTAATATATTCATTATCCATACAAGTAATCAAATGTTCTTGAATCTCATACATGGAACCGCGGCTGATTCTACAAAAATGAATATTTTCCTGGTAATGAAAACGGCCATATCCCTCGGCGATATTTGCAGTACAAGAAATTGCGGCTCTTCTCATCTGCGAAGCCAGATCGTATTTTTCTTCTGAGGGAAGTTTTTTAATTACACCATATGTCCTTATCCGCAGTTCCCTGGCCAACTTCCATGCTTCAATATCCTTAAAATGTTTGATTGGTCCATAGGTCATGACGCGATCCTCTTTTCTCTCTTCTCTTTTCTCTATCCTATCTTCTGCCTCCTCTATTCTCTATTCTATTTACTGTTTTCTTTCGCGCTTAGCGGCACATAATAATTTGTCCCTGTCTTTGTCCGCCTGATCTCCTTGACAAGGTCTTCAAAATCCTCCGGGATATTAACAAAATCGATATTTGAGGCGTTCACCACCAGGATTGGGGAATCGGAGTAATGGAAAAAAAAGTCATTAAAGGCCTGGTTGATCTCGTCAAGGTATTTAAAGCTTATGGGCTTTTCATATTCCTTTTCACGTTTCCTTATCCTATCCATAAGGACCTCTGTCCTGGCCTGAAGAAATATTACGAGATCAGGCGGAGGGAGCCTTTTTTTCAGGAGTTGAAACAGCTGCTCATACAGCCAGAATTCCTGTTCCTCCAGGTTGACGCCTGCAAATATCCTGTCCTTGTCAAAAAGGTAGTCCGATACGATGGAGCTTTTGAAAAGGCCCTTCTGGCCCAGCTCCAGGGAATGCTGGTATCTTCGCAGCAGGAAGAATATCTGTATCTGAAAGCCGTATCTCTTGGGGTTCTGGTAAAACTTATTGAGGAAAGGATTGTCCTCGGTGTTCTCCAGCAGGACCTGTCCGTTGATCCTCTCTGCAAGCTTTACGGCAAGGCTTGTCTTGCCTACTCCCAGGGGGCCTTCAATTACAATATGGTGCTGTGGAATGCCTATTTTAATCCCTCCCCTTATGGTTGGAATATTTTACTGATCAGGTTTTCCGAAGGGCCGGAAAGGATGATATGTTCATCACAAAGATGTGATTTTTTAACATTGGAGAGCGTATTTGTCAAGCAGAGGCATAGGCCTTATAATATGGATCAGGAGATTCCCCTTGACAAAAGAATCCCCTGACACTAATGAGAGTCTTTAAAAATTAGCAGGTCCGGAAAGGATCGATTGATATGGATCAGAAATCAGGCAAATGGTATGCCGTTCATACCAGGAGCCGTTACGAACAAAAGGTGTATGACGGGATCTACGGCAAATCAATAGAGGTCTTTCTGCCGAGAATACAGGTTATAAGCCGAAGAAAAGACCGTCATAAGAAACTGCTTGTCCCGCTCCTGCCGGGGTATGTATTTGTAAACACCTCCATGGATCCCCAGGAATACCTGAAGATCCTTAAAACAGTGGGTGTTGTCCGTCTCGTGGGATTCGAAGGCAGGCCGGTCCCTGCAAGGGATGAAGAAATCAATGCCCTGAAGATACTGGACGGAACAGACCGGACAGTCAATAACAGGGATTATATCAACGAAGGCGACAGGGTAATGATCATGGAAGGCCCCCTCAAGGGCCTGATAGGGTTTTATCTGAGGCACAAGGGCCAGGGCAACAAGATCGTCGTATCGGTTGATCTGCTGCACAGGTCCCTTGAGGTGGGCATAGAAGACTGGGCCCTTGAAAAGATGTCATAAAACTTATATTCTGTCGGATTTTTGACACAATAATCTCCCGGAAAGACACCTTCTTTTCCTGCTGCGTTTCCCAGCTGATTCCAATATGAAGATAAAAAACTGTGATAATGCTTGAAAAATGATTTTTTATGTGGATAATTATAAATTATGGTAAGAATATTGCATAATTACATTGTAGCTATTCAATATCTATTATAATCGCTCATCTGAAAAATTCCTTTTTCCTGATGGACACTAACGAATAATAAAGGAGTTGCAAAGCATATGCTTGATTATTTTTTTAAACCTTATTCCATTGCCGTTATTGGCGCCTCCGCAAGCCCCGACAAGGTCGGGAATGCGGTTCTTTCCAATATAATCAACGGCGGGTATAAAGGTCAGATCATACCGATCAATCCCAAGGCAGGAGAGATCCTTGGAGTAAAATGCTATAAGGATTTATCCGAATACAGCGACAAGATAGACCTGGGCGTTATCGCGGTGCCCACCCAGTCCGTTAAGGCCGCTGTCATGTCCTCAATCTCGGCAGGGGCCAAGGCTATCGTGGTTATTACCGCCGGATTCAAGGAGGTCGATGAAGCAGGCGCTAAACTGGAAAAGGAGATTGCCGGAATATGCAGGGGCAGGGGCGTACGGATGCTCGGACCCAATGTGCTGGGATTGATAAATACCTATCATTCCATGAATGTCACCTTTGCGAGAAACATCCCTAAAAGAGGCAACATCTCCGTAATATCCCAGTCCGGGGCCATTTGCGCCGCCATATTGGACTGGGCAGAGGCAAGGAGCCTTGGACTGGCAAAGCTTATAAGCATAGGCAACAAGGCGGATATCAATGAGATCGATCTCCTGGAGACCCTTGCGGAAGATGAGGAGACAAAGGTTATAGTAGGGTATCTTGAGAACATTATCGACGGCAAGGAATTTATACGGACAGCTGAAAGGGTGACATCCAAGAAGCCGGTTGTCATATTCAAGGCGGGCACCACATCGGCCGGCGTAAAGGCGGCATCCTCCCATACGGGAAGCCTTGCGGGGGCTGATGTAGCCTATGGCGCCGCATTCAGGCGGTCAGGGATCATAAGGGCCGACAACTTTCAGCAGTTATTTGATTTTGCCACTGCTTTATCCATGCAGCCCTTCCCGAAGGGCAAGTCCGTGGCTATTGTAACCAATGCGGGCGGGCCCGGCATCATATGCGCTGATGCCGTTGAAAACGCAGGATTAAAGGTGGCGCAGCTGGATACACAGAGCGCCACTGCCCTGAAGAAAAAACTGCCTGAGGCTGCAAGCATCGGAAATCCCATCGATGTGCTCGGAGACGCCGACCCGGAACGCTACAATGTGGCGGTAAAGGCAGCAATGGAAGCGGACTCGGTGGATGCGGTTATCACCCTGCTTACGCCCCAGCTTATGACCAAGCCCATGGAGACTGCAAAGGTCATATCAGGCTGTTCGGACGGCAAGAAGCCGCTCCTCGCGTGTTTCATGGGAGGAAAGGATGTCCTTCCGGGCCGGTCAGAGCTGGTGTCAAGAAACCTCCCTGATTATTCAAGCCCTGAAAGGGCTGTTGATGCGCTTCGGGCAATGTATGAATACAGCCTCTGGCGGGACAGGCCGCTCAGGGTGCTGGAGCGTTTTCCCGTGAATAAACGCCGGGTGGAACGCATCCTGGGCCTTTATCAGAGGATGGGCAGGGTACAGATGGGCGAGGCCGACGCAAAAAAGATATTGAAGGCCTATGGTTTTTCAGTCCCAAAGGGGGATATATGCAGGTCGGCTGAACAGGCTGCAGAGCTTGCGGATCAGATAGGCGGCGCCATGGCCATGAAGATCGTCTCACGTGATATCATCCACAAAAGTGACGTAGGCGGGGTCATGGTCAACCTGCAGGGCTCGGAAGCGGTCAGGGATGCGTATGATATGATGATGCTGCGCGTTGAGCGCCGCATGCCCGATGCCAAGCTGGAAGGCGTTTATCTGGAACAGATGGTTCCCAAGGGACGAGAGGTTATCCTTGGCATGACAAGGGACGCACAGTTCGGTCCCATGATGATGTTCGGGCTCGGCGGGATATTTGTTGAGGTTATGAAGGATGTCGCTTTCCATCTCGGCCCTGTGACAAAGGAGGAGGCCTTGAAAATGCTTGAATCCACACGCTCCTATGAATTCCTCAAGGGTGTAAGGGGTCAGGCAGCCGTGGACATAGAGGCAATAGCCGCAGGTTTGCAGTATATAAGCCAACTGGCTGCGGATTTCCCCCAGATCGTCGAGATGGATATCAATCCCTTTATAGTAGGTACGGTAGGGACCCATTCCCTTGCCGCTGATGCAAGAATAACGCTTTCAGAAAGTTGGGTGAAAAATGGCTGAAACAAAAAATAAGAAAAACAATAAGAATATGCCTGACTGGCAGAGTAAATTTAATGTTGCCGTAGAGACTGCGGAAGAGGCGGTAAGAAAGATAGCCCCCGGGCACCGTGTATTTATCGCTACGGGATGCGCCCAGCCCCTGAAGCTTATAAAGGCCATGGTTGCACGCTCTGATGAGCTTGTGGATGTGGAGATCATACAGCTGCTTACCATGGGGGAGGCGCCCTATGCCAAGAAGGAGCTGGCGGACAGTTTCAGGGTAAATTCCTTTTTTGTCTCCGAGAATATACATGAAATAGTAAAGGCCGGGTTGGGGAGTTATACGCCAATACTTCTTTCCGACATACCAAGGCTTTTCACAAACTGTCAGGTACCCCTGGATGTCGCACTGATACAGGTCACGCCGCCTGATGAAGAGGGCATGTGCAGCCTCGGGATCTCAGTGGATGTTGTAAAGGCCGCAGTGGAGAACTCCAAGCTGGTAATAGCCCAGGTAAATCCTCAGATGCCAAGGACTTACGGCGACGGCATGATAAACATCTATGAGATGAACGTGCTTGTCCCTGTTGACGAACCGCTCGTTGAAAGTCCGCCTATGGAGGTGACGGATGAGATAAAGCAGATATGCGAATACATATCCGCGCTTATTGAAAACGGATCGACCATTCAGCTGGGTGTGGGCAAGGTTCCTCAGGTGCTGATGGATTATCTCGCGGATAAGAAAGACCTCGGAGTCCACACGGAAATCCTCTCCGACAGGATAGTGGATCTTGTTAAGTCCGGGGCGGTTACCGGGAAAAGGAAATCGCTGGACAGGGGAAAGATCGTGACGAGTTTCTGTTTTGGAACGCGTAAACTCTATGATTTTATTGACAATAATAAGATGTTTTCATTCAGGCGCACCGAGTATGTAAATGACCCCAGCATCATAAGCCAACATAACAAGATGGTAGCGGTAAATACGGCCATTGAGATAGATCTCACGGGACAGGCCTGTTCCGATTCCCTCGGCACCGAGTTCAAGTCAGGGATCGGCGGGCAGGCGGATTTCAACCGCGGGGCAAACCGGTCCGAAGGGGGGAAGAGCATACTTGCCATGCCGTCAACTGCAAAGGGCGGGACTGTCTCGCGTATTGTCCCGTATCTTTCACAGGGTGCAGGTGTTGTAACAACGCGCGGGGACATCCATTACGTGGTGACGGAATACGGTACGGCATACCTGCACGGAAAGAGCATACAGGATCGGGCCATGGCGCTCATCAGCATCGCTCATCCGGATTATCGCGCCGACCTTTTAAAGAAGGCCGTTGAACTGGGATATGTTGTTCCTGAACTGGCCGGAGTTGAAGGCAAGCTATTTGTCTATCCCAAGGAACTTACCACTACAATGCTGATGGAGGATGGGACTAAGATAAAGTTCCGGCCCATTCACCCGACGGATTCCGGCAAGATGAAAGACCTGTTTTACAAACTTTCGGAGGGGACTATCTATTATCGTTTCGGATGGCAGATGAAGAGACTTCCCCAGAAACAGATACAGGATTTTGTGTATATCGACCACAGGAATGAGGTCGCTATTGTCGGCACTATCCCTGCCTCCACCGGCGAGGAGATAATAGCCTTCGGCGGTTACTATCTGGACAAAAAAAGCAACAGGGCGGAGGTTGCGCTTGTGGTTCTGGATGAATGGCAGAACAAAGGCATAGGATCTTTCATGATAAAATATTTGGCAAGGATCGCCCAGAAGGACGGCATCGGCGGTTTTACCGCAGAGATACATGCAACGAACAAGACTATGCAGACCGTTATGCACAAGCTGAACGGAAAGGTGGAGAGCATCTTGGGCGGCAGTATATACAGCATGCGCTCGGATTTTCTATGATACGGAAAATATTCATCTATTGCGAAGATTGTAAAAAAGGCATTTGACGCGCGAGTATATGATTTCAGCCCGGACAGGAGATTTGATATACCCCTGAAAAAATATACTTGACTTTTATGATTTTAAAAAATATAAAACTATGTATGGAAGATTTATTTAAAAAGATTATCCGTGTATCGCCTTCACAATGGTGGTGGCTCAACTCTTTTATGGAGGAGAGCCTGAGAGGATAATTATTTATACCGTGGGCGCCTCCAACAGGTCCCACATTACAGTAATATAAAAAGGCCGTGGGACAAAGTATCCACGGCCTTTTTATTTTGAGTTAAGGGATGATTATGAAACCTTCTTTTTCTGAATTTCAGCAGATGCGCCGCCGGGGGAACCTTATACCGGTGTATGAGGAATTCCTTGCAGATACAGAGACGCCGGTTTCTGCCTACCTCAAGCTGAGGGAGGGTCCCTGTTCTTATCTCCTGGAGAGCGCCGACAGCGGGACCAGGTGGGGACGCTACAGCTTTATAGGGATCAGGCCCTTTTTGAAGGTCTTTTCACGGGATAATGGGGTGGAGATATCAAGGGTCGATTCAAGCGAGGTTGTAAAGGGCGTTGAAAACCCGTTGCTTGTCTTAAGGGAGGTTTTAAAAGGATACAATCCCGTAGAGGCGGAAGGCCTTCCCTCCTTTCAGGGAGGTCTGGTGGGTTATGTAAACTACGATCTTATAAGGAAGTGGGAGCGCCTGCCGGGGATATCGCCTCTTGACAGGGATATCCCTGAGTCCATATTCATGGCATCGAGGATTATTGTTGTATTTGATCATCTGTCCCATGAGGTAAAGGTGGTAAGCTTCGCCGTCATTGAAGAGGGCGATGACCTGTCGGCGATATACAATAAGGCCTGTCTCGAGGTGGAAGAGACAATAAAGAAACTCCGGGGACCCATGCCTCAATCCGCTGCAGAAGACGGGCTTTCGGTCTCCGCGCTCAAATCCAATTTTAAAAAGGAGGATTTTGAGGATGCGGTCAGGAAGGCGAAGGAGCACATAGTTGCCGGGGACGTCATCCAGGTGGTTTTGTCCCAGCGGTTTTCGGCAGATATGTCGGGGGAGTGTTTCTCCCTGTACAGGAGGCTCAGGAGTGTCAACCCTTCTCCATACATGTTTTATCTGGATTTCGGGGAAATAAAATTCATAGGGGCCTCACCCGAGATACTCGTGCGCCTTACCGATGGAAAGATCGAGCTGCGGCCTATAGCTGGCACGAGGCCTAGGGGCGTGACACCTGAGGAGGACCTGGCCCTGGAAAAGGAACTCATGGCAGATCCCAAGGAGCGGGCGGAGCACATAATGCTTGTTGACCTGGGAAGAAACGACGCGGGGAAGGTTGCGGCCCCGGGCACTGTAAAGGTCCCCAGGCTGATGGAGGTAGAACGCTACTCCCACGTCATGCATATCGTTACCAGGGTGGAAGGGACCTTGAGGCGCGACAGGGACTGTTTTGACCTGTTTATGTCCGCCTTTCCGGCAGGCACGGTAAGCGGCGCCCCGAAGATAAGGGCCATGGAGATAATCAGCGAACTTGAGCAGGAGCAGAGGGGACCTTACGCCGGGGCGGTAGGCTATTTCGGTTTCAGCGGCAACATGGATTTCTGCATAACCATCAGGACCGTGACTGTTGTAAACAACACCCTTTCCATTCAGGCGGGGGCGGGGATAGTTGCCGATTCGCTGCCGGAGGAGGAATACAGGGAGACGCTTAGAAAGGCAGGGGCCATGTTCAAGGCCATTGAAAAGGTGAATAAGGCATGATTCTTTTAATAGACAATTATGATTCCTTTACCTATAACCTGGTCCAGTTGCTGGAGGGGATGGATCAGGATGTAAGGGTCTTCAGAAACGATACCATAGACATCCCCGGCATCGAATCCCTTAAACCTTCGGCCCTGATGATCTCACCAGGTCCGGGCGATCCCAGCCATGCGGGGATATCCGTCGAGGCAATAAGATACTTCGGCAGGAGGATGCCGGTTCTGGGTGTGTGCCTCGGGCATCAGTCCGTGGGAGAGGCCTATGGAGGCAAGGTGGTGAGGGCAGGGCGCATAATGCACGGCAAGACCTCCAGGGTGTTCCATGACGGACGTACAATCTTTAAGGGCATATCAAATCCCTTTGAGGCGACACGCTATCATTCACTTATTGTTGAGAAAGAGAGCCTTCCGGATTGTCTTGAGATAAGCGCCTTTACCGAGGAAGGAGATATAATGGGGTTGAGGCATAGGGAATTCCCGGTTGAAGGCGTTCAATTTCACCCGGAGTCGATCCTGACCTTTGAAGGCGAAACGCTTTTAAGGAACTTTTCTTTGATCGGAGGCATAAAATCATGATAAAAGAGGTGATTTCAAAACTCGTAAGATCGGAAGACCTTACACAGAAAGAGATGGAAGAGGCCATGGACGAGATCATGTCTGGCATTGCCACGCCGGCACAGATCGGCGCCTTTATCGCTGCCCTGAGGATGAAGGGTGAAACGGTTGATGAGATTGCAGGGGCGGCTATAACCATGAGGGCAAAGGCGAACAGGATAATGTCCGGACATAAATCCTCCGACGGCGTGATCCTTGACATCGTGGGCACGGGCGGAGACGAGTCAAAGACGTTCAATGTCTCTACCACATCGGCCTTTGTGATAGCCGGCGCCGGCGTTACCGTGGCAAAGCACGGTAATCGAGCGGTCTCAAGCCTGTGCGGGGCCGCTGATGTGCTTGAGAATCTGGGTGTTAATCTAAACATCCAGGCCGATGATGTGGAGAGATGCATCAAAGAGACGGGAATCGGATTTCTCTTTGCCCCTCTGTTCCACGGGGCAATGAAGCACGCGGCAGGCCCGAGGAAGGAAACAGGGATACGGAGTGTCTTCAACCTCCTGGGTCCCCTGACAAACCCGGCAGGAGCGGACGTGCTGCTGCTGGGCGTGTATAATGTCGATCTGACGGAAAAAATCGCAAATGTCCTTAAAAGACTTGATACAAAGGAGGCCTTTGTCGTTTGCGGAGAGGGGCGATTCGACGAGATAAGCATATGCGGTCCCACAAAGGTATCTCATCTAAAGAACGGGGATGTAAGGACCTTTGAGATAACCCCTGAGGAGTTCGGTTTTAAAAGGGCGGTCATGGAAGACATTGTCGGTGGAGACGCAGGCAAAAACGCAAAGATCCTCAAGGACATCCTCAGGGGAGAGAAGGGTCCTAAAAGAGATATGGTCCTTTTAAACAGCGGGGCAGCCCTTGCTGCCGCGGGAAGGTCCGCGGGTATTTTGGAAGGCATAAAGACTGCGGAAGAATCCATAGACTCGGGGAAGGCATACGAGAAGCTTGGAAGGCTTATTGAATTTACGGGTAAGTGCTGATCCGTGAGTCAATTAAAAGATGGACGCTAAACATTGAACATCCGGCGTCCAACAGCGGATAGGGAATATAAAGGCTGGCCGCCATGCATAAAAAATTAGTCGAGATAATAGAAGAAAAGAAAAAGGAGGTTGCGAAACTGAAAAGGGAGGGGATCATGCACCCTGATGTCGAGGTCTCTTCAGTGCGGGATTTCAAGGGCGCGATCTCAAGGCCGGGACGGATAAACGTGATCGCGGAGATAAAGTTTGCATCCCCTTCAGCCGGCATGATCAGGGAAAAGGCAGAGCCTGAAAAGATAGGCATTATCTATGAAGGGGCAGGTGCCTCTGCAATCTCGCTGCTTACGGACAGGAGATACTTCCATGGAGATATAAGCTATCTCCCTCAAGTCAGGATGGCCGTGTCATTGCCTGTCCTTCGAAAGGATTTTATAATAGATGTTATACAGGTGGAAGAGGCATCCGTCTATGGCGCTGACGCAGCGCTGCTGATAGCAAGGATTTTATCCGCCCGGCAGTTGAAGGAACTTATCGGCGCCTGCCGTGAAATGGGGCCCGCCCCTTTAACAGAGGTGCATGACCGGGCGGATATCGATAAGGCGCTGGAATGCGGCGCCGACATCATCGGCATCAACAGCCGCGACCTGGATACATTTGAGATAGACATGAATACTGCCTTCAGCTTAACGCCTTTTATTCCCGAGGGCTGTATAATCGTGGGTGAGAGCGGGATCAATGATGAAGGTGATGTGCGTGCATTAAAGGGGTCTCGTATAAATGCAGTCCTGGTGGGATCGGCCCTGATGAGGGATACTGATATAGAGGGAAAAACAGGGAAGATAGTAAAGGCCGGAAGTGAATAGACCCCCTCCTCTGCCTGTTTGAATCACGCAGGGCAGTATTGCCGTGAGGGGAGCAAAACAAGACACCTTCTCCTCTTAAGAGAAGATAATGTCGGGGAAGGCACAAAGGCGTTTTGGTTTAATTCTCAGTTGTTTTTGGAGAAAATATATGGTCAAGGTCAAGATATGCGGGATAACAAATTACTCTGATGCCCTGGTTGCTGTTGAATCAGGGGCTGATGCGCTGGGTTTTATTTTTGCATCCGGTCCCAGGCATATAGAGCCTCCGGAGGCCCGGGAAATAATTTGCGGGCTTCCACCCTTTATCAAGACCGTGGGCGTCTTTGTTGATGAAGACCCCGAGAGGATTCAGGAGATTATTAGTTGCTGCAGTCTGGACCTTGTTCAATTGCACGGGAATGAATCTCCGGATATCTGTGAAAGGTTCATGCCAGGGGTTATCAAGGCCGTCAGGGTCAAGGATCGTTCATCTCTCAGGGGCCTGGAGGACTATAAGGGAAAGGTAAGGGGAATTTTACTGGATGCCTATTCGGAAAAGGCGGCAGGCGGCACAGGCATGACATTTAACTGGGATCTGGCCGTTGATGCAAAGGGCGCGGGAATTCCTTTAATCCTTGCGGGAGGCCTTGGACCCTCAAATATAACAGAGGCTGTCTCAAGGGTTGAGCCCTATGCAGTGGACGTCAGCAGCGGGGTCGAGGAGAGACCGGGCAAGAAGAATCATGCACTGATAAGAGAGTTGTTTGAGAAGTTAGGAAGATAGAGAAGAGGAAAGAGAATAGAGAGAAGAGAAAAGAGAAAAGAGAAAAGAGGAAAGAGGACAGTCTAGTGTCATGTAACATTTAAAGCTTCATTTCGTCATTCCGGCGAAGGCCGGAATCCAGGTTTCTCTACGTTTGTGGACCCCGGCCTTCAGACTTTGCTGAAGCTACGGCACGACAGGTCGCCGGGGTGACGATAATAATTATTCATGACAGCCTTTCCCGTGTTTTCATGAGAAAGTTATATTGTTGCATAGTACTAATTACTATTTTCTCTTTCCTGAATTTTAATTTTAAAGGAGTTTATATGTTACAACCAAAATATTACGGCGAGTTCGGGGGGGCCTATATCCCTGAGATACTCGTCTCGACCTTTGAGCAGCTTGTAAAGGCCTTTGAAGAGGCCAAGGCCGATCCTTCGTTCTGGAAGGAGTATGAGGAGATTCTGTCCTCATACTCATGCAGGCCGACCCCTCTTACCTTCGCTGAAAATCTGACAAGATATTTCGGCGGGGCGCGGATATATGTCAAGAGGGAAGACCTTAATCACACCGGGGCGCACAAGGCCAATAATGTCATGGGGCAGGGCCTTTTAGTGAAGCGCATGGGCAAGACCCGTGTAATAGCGGAGACAGGGGCGGGCCAGCATGGAGTAGCCACAGCTACCATGGCCGCCAGGTTCGGATTTGAATGCACGGTCTATATGGGCGAGGTGGATGTGGAGAGGCAGAGCCCGAATGTATTCTGGATGGAGCGTCTCGGCGCCAACGTTGTCTCTGTAAAGGCCGGGTCAAGGATTTTGAAGGACGCCATGAATGAGGCAATGAGGGACTGGGCCGCGAATATGGACAACACCCATTATGTACTCGGCACCGCCTCGGGGCCTCATCCCTTTCCGGAGATGGTCTCCTGGTTTCAGTCCATTATAGGAACTGAGGCGAGGCGGCAGATAATGGAAAAGGCCGGCAGGCTCCCGACAAGGGTCTATGCCTGCGTGGGCGGCGGATCAAACGCGATGGGGATCTTCAGCGGATTCTTTGATGATCCGGTGGAATTAATCGGGGTTGAGGCGGGAGGCAAGGGGCCGGGCTCCGGGCTTCATGCCTCAAGACTTGCTTACCGGGATTCAACGGTAGGGATTGCACAGGGCTATAAGACATATTTTCTCCAGAACAGGGACGGCCAGATGAACGATACCCACAGCGTTGCGGCAGGGCTGGACTATATCGGGGTATCTCCCATACTTGCGTCATTAAGGGACTCGGGCCGAGTACGTTTTGAGGCGGCAACGGACAATGAGGTCCTTGATGCGCTTGAACTGACAGTCAGGAAGGAAGGTCTTATCCCAGCCCTTGAATCGGCCCATGCCTTTGCCCAGGCATTTAAGGAAGCGCCCACGATGAAAAAGGATGATATCATATTGATCAACCAGTCAGGCAGGGGCGACAAGGATATATTTTTAATAGCGGATGCACTCAGAGATCCCGCATGGATGGAATTTATCAAGAAAAAGGCGAGGGATTATGGCGCTTGAATCATATATAAGAGAAGGACTTAAGAAAAAGGATATCCTGCTTATGACCCATATTGTGCTGGGCTATCCATCATTTGATGCGAGCATGGAGATAATCAGGACAATGGTCAAGTCAGGGGTCGATATCATGGAACTGCAAATTCCATTCTCAGAGCCAACAGCGGACGGCCCTGTAATCGTGCAAGCGAGCCAGAGATCGATTGAAAAGGGGGCAACAGTTGAAAGATGTCTGGAACTTGCAGGATGGGCTGCAAAGTCGTTCAATATTCCCTTTCTGATCATGAGCTACTACAATATACCCTTTAAATACGGGGTGGAAAGGTTTGCCGGGGCCATGGCGGGCGCGGGCCTGAAGGGCGCCATAATAGCAGACATACCTCCCGAGGAAGGGATGGACTACCTGGCTGCCATGCAGAAACACAACATGGAACCTATCATGCTCATTTCTCCCACAACGACCTCGGAGCGTATGAAATTTATTGCCTCCTTTGCAAAGGGCTTTATATACTGTGTAGCAAGGAAGGGTGTCACGGGAAAGGAAACGGATCTCACGAAGGAACTGGAGGACTATCTGAAAAGGTGCCGAAGGGAGGCGGGCCTGCCCCTTGCCGTGGGGTTCGGCATCAAGGACAAGGCGGACATAGATTTCCTCAAGGGTAAGGCAGAGATTGCGGTTATAGGCACCCGCTCCATAGATATCATGGAAAAGAAGGGAATCGGCCCTGTAGGTGATTTTATCCGCAGTCTGCGTTAGATTATAATTCCAACCTTATACTTCTAGCCCTGATCCTGCAAAACGGGCCTTTGGCATTTAATTTGCATATTCCAATATGAACATTATCAGGAGATAGCCATATGCAGGATCAGACAAAAACGACTCAAAATAAGATAACGGAAAGACGTGAATACTTCAGGGTGGAAGATCTGCTTCCCACATCCATCAAGAAGATAGATGAGGATACGGCAAAGATGATGGGAAAGACCATACCTGGGCTGCAGTCCGGAATAGGTTGTCCGGGAGGCATTGAAGAGACCCCGGAAGAATCCATAAACCCTGTATTATGGCGCATGCTCACGGAGATAAACCGGAAGCTTACTGTTTTGATGGATAATATGCATCTGGCGAGTCAGGGCCTGACAAACATCCAGGTTAAAAAGGTTTCCATAAGCGCCTCCGGCATGAGAGTGATCTGTGATGAGGGTTTTGAGCCGGAGGACTGTGTGGAGATAAAGATACTTATTACGGCCAATACCAGCTTCTGGCTGGTCCTTTACGGCAGGGTAATGAGGGTCACCCAGACCCTGGAAGCCAGATGGGAGGTCGGGGTAGAATTTTTTGAAATGGGTGACGAGGTGAGAAATGCCCTCAGCGCGTATATGATCAGCAGACAAAGGGAAATGATACAGAAGAGTGAATGGAAGGAAGTAAGATAGGACGAATTTTATGCAAAATCGTCATTACTTTGACAGGGGAATAAATAAATGTTCACAATCATAGGAATAATTGTTGTTTTTGTCGCGATAATCGGGGGTTACCTTATGGAGCACGGCAACCTTTCAGTCCTGTGGCAACCCGCTGAGTTTGTAATTATATTCGGGGCGGCCACAGGCGCGTTTATCATATCTTCGCCTAAAGGGGTATTGCAGGGAGTAATTAAAAACATAGGCAAATTATTTTCTTCAGAAACAGTAACAAAAGAAGATTACATGGATCTCCTGATGCTGTTGAATCAGGTGTTCTGGAAGACAAGAAAGGAAGGGCTTCTTGCCCTTGAGTCGGATGTGGACAACCCGGCGGGCAGCGAGATCTTTAACGGTTATCCCAAAATCAGGTCAAATCCCAGAATTCTAGGCTTTATATGTGACAACCTGAGGGTAATGATATCCGCCAGCATGCCGTCACATGAGCTTGAGAGTCTCCTGGAAACGGATATAGAGGCCCTGAACCACAGCAAGATAGTCCCTGCTCAGAGTATTGCCAAGGTAGCTGACGGGCTTCCGGGACTTGGAATCGTGGCGGCTGTATTGGGGGTTGTTCTGACAATGGGAATGATCAGTGAGCCGCCGGAGGTGCTCGGACATCACATAGGCGCGGCGCTGGTCGGAACCTTCCTGGGTGTGCTTGCCTGCTATGGTTTTGTAGGTCCTATGGGCACAAACCTTGAACACAAGGCAAAGGAGGAGGAGATCTATTTTAATGTCATCAAGTCCGCCCTTGTATCCTTCCAGGGCGGTGTGGCCCCGCAGATTACCATTGAGACGGCAAGGAGAACCATTCCTGCGGATGAAAGGCCGACCTTTATGGAAGTTGAAGAGGCCATTAAGAAGTCAAAGGCAAGGGGATAACAAAATATGAGCGGAACAGGGGCGCAGCCGATAATAAAAAAGGTAAAGAAGAAAGGGCATGGTGGTGGCGCGCACGGCGGGAGCTGGAAGGTGGCCTACGCAGATTTTGTCACGGCCATGATGGCCTTTTTTCTGCTCCTGTGGCTTATCAGCATGGTCTCGGAGGACAAGAGGGCGAGGGTCTCGCAGTATTTCAAGTATTTCAGCCTCTTTGAAAAAAGCGGGCAATCCATGATGATGGACAACCAGGTCATCAAATCCGAGATAGAGATCATGGAAACTATGGATGCCGGAGACCAGGCATCAGAACAGGATGGCGCTGTTACAGATGATATATCTCCAATGGGCAATATAAATGCCGCAGGGATATTGGAGTCTCCTGTTGACAGGCTGAAGGAAGAGCTGAAGAGGCAGGTTGAGGAAAAACTGGCCAACATGAAGGATCAGGTGCTGGTTGATATATATGACGGGGCCGTAAGGATTGAGATAGTGGATAAAAAAGGCGGCAGCGCCATGTTCAGCAGCGGCAGCAGGGATATGACCTCGGAGGGGAAAAATGCCCTGCGGGTTATCGCGGAAGGCATAAAGGATGTAAAGGGCAGGATAGCCATAGAAGGTCACACGGATGCGGCAACCTATGCGGGAAGCCAGTACAGCAACTGGGAGCTTTCAACCGAGCGGGCTTCTGCTGCAAGGAGGGAACTGGAAAACAGCGGCATGTCTCCGGACAAGCTGATAAGGGTAGCCGGTTATGCCGCCACGGAGCCCCTTATAACGGAAGACGCCTATGACCCGAGGAACCGCAGGATCAGCATAAGGGTATTTCCCGAGGATGTCTCTTCCTCATCGGGCAGCGGGCCTGTTGTCTCAGGTAAAATTGTACCGGAGACAGATCGACCGGACTCAGGCGAAAAGAAGACAGAAAACGGAATAGATATTGATCCGATAGATAAATATCTCCTCAGTAAATAGCTTCACGCAATAATAATTATCTTGC
>JAFGIC010000229.1 GCA_016929815.1 Deltaproteobacteria bacterium | reverse complement strand
TTCTCCCCTTCACCTTTTTAAAGGGAAGCTCCTGATAAGAGAACTCAAGGCCGATTCCGTAATATTAAACCGCTTCCTGTCCCTGGAAAAATCCGGCAAACCGGCACAGCCTTTTTCTCTTCCTCTTATTGTATATCACATCGGTGTAAAACGGTTTTATATATCACGCCTTTCTTTGGGCAGCGATATCCTGGGAAAACCTGCTGATTTCACTATTGAGGCGGGGATAACTGAAGAAGAGATCGGTATAAAAAGCCGTTTATTCGTGGATATCAACCGGACCGATGGTGCGGCAGGATCCGCCTTTCTCGAGGCAGAGATTGAAGGCACTGACCCATATCTCATTATCAATGCAGGTATAGACGAGCCGGAAAAGGGCCTGATCGGCGCATTCACCGGAATAAACACCCCTATTTCAATGACCCTGAAAGGTTCAGGCCGGATAAAGGCCTGGGATGGTGTGCTTTCCTTAACTGCGGATCAGCTAGCAGATATTGAAGCCCATATAAAAATGAACGCCCTGGAGGACCTGAATTTTGACATCGAAGGGAGCGTTCTGCCTCATCCGGGCATTATCCCCGGCTCCCTTAATGAATTGCTTGTGAGGGAGACCGGATTTAATATCCATGCCCGCATTAAAGACAAAAAAGAGCTCTTTCTGGAACAGGCAAGATTCGAATCCGATATCGCCCTTCTGGATCTTAATGCAGATCTCGATCTCAGACATATGACCCTGGAAGGCGCCTTTGCTGCCGATCTCAGGGATATCTCCCCCCTTGGACAACTGGTCAAGAAAGACTGTTCCGGAAGCCTTGAAATAGATGGAGAGATTAAGGGGCCTATAAACCTGCCCTCAGCCGATCTCACGCTTATGATCAGGGGTCTTGATACGGGCTTCATCCGGACCGATGCCTTCAAGGCAAATGCGCTTATTGAACCGGTCTTCACCGATGATTCATCAGGCACTGCCCTAAACATTATTGGAAACGGCAATATAAATGGACTTTATATGCATTTCCTTTCTGATGACCTCCTTGACACGGATCTTGCCTGGAATCTGGACATGACATGGTCCGGCGGGGGTGACGTTGGGATAAATAGTTTCAGTGTAAACGGCATGCTTTTAACAGCAGACACATCGGGCCATTTCAACATCGGGCAGCGCAAGGGGGAAATCGAGGGGCTCATTGATATCGACTCCATTGATCGGTATTCCGGCATCCTTAATATGAATATCCCCGA
Source organism: Deltaproteobacteria bacterium (assembly GCA_016929815.1). Classification (GTDB taxonomy): domain Bacteria; phylum Desulfobacterota; class DSM-4660; order Desulfatiglandales; family HGW-15; genus JAFGIC01. Next base: position 4,230 of record JAFGIC010000229.1, on the reverse strand, counting down.
AGGAATCGGCGTCAGCATGAGTCTGGACACAAGGATATCAGGGCGCTCCCTTGATGGCTTTGTCGGAGGGAAACTACGGCTGAACAGCCATGCGGATAAATCCCTTGTGACTTTAATGGGCCCCGAGACGGAATATTACATGGATATTTCGTTGTCTGAAAATGAAAGCCTGACATTTAAAAACGGGAAGATCATTGCAGACATGGCTGAATTGACATTCTCAGGCATGTATGACTTTATTGGAAGGGCATTTGACGGACTGCTCAGCCTTGAAGCCGGAGACCTTGCGCCCTTTTCCGCCATCCTCAACAAAGACATCAGGGGTTCGGCTATGATCAGTGCATCCCTTGACGGCACGATGGACATGTTAAATATGAACTCCAAGTTCAATGCCGACAACATCATCATGGGCAATGCAGCGATTGATCACCTGTCCGGATCAGTTTCCCTTTCAGGCCGGCCTTTGAAGAATGAAGGGAAAATCTCCATCTCACTGATGAAGACCGGTTACAGGCTTAACGGTGATTCAGGTTTCAGGCTTGACAATAGAATCATTGAGTTGAACGGCATATCGATTGAGGGACAGGGATTCAATATGAGCGGCAATATATCCGCAGACATTGAAAGATCCGTCATTAAGGGTGGGCTTAAAGGTGATCTTGCGGATTTCTCGGCTGTTAATTCCTTTTCAGGCAGGGAGACCATGGGATCCGCGAGCCTTAATATCAGATCCGAGATCATATCCGGCAAGAATGTTATTAATCTCGATATACATGGACGGGACATTACAGATGCCCTGGGACATACGGACACCCTGGACGTGGCTCTTATTCTATCAGGCGACCTGAACAACCCTGAGATAACCCTTTCTTCTTCCATGCTGGGTTATTCAAAAAATAATCTGCTTTTAAAATCTATTGACATAAAGGCACAGGGAAACCCACAGGATATTGATTTTACATTATCGGGCGCGGGCAATTTTGTTTACGGCATAATCATAAAGACCTCTGGGAAAATATCCCTTTCTTCTTCCGAACAAACCCTGAATATAAACAGCTTTCAGGGCGAATACGGCATACTTCCGGTCTATCTGACAGGCCCATTCAGGGTTGCGAGATCGGATAAAGGTATAGAACTTAAACGGGCGGAGTTCAACATTGCAGGAGGGACTGTATCGGGATACGGCACGTTCTCTGAAGAGTCCATGGATTACAACATGAATTTTGATGATATCCCTGCCTCCCTCCTTGTGCTTGCCGGGATTAACCAGTTTGAAGGGAACGCTAAAGGGGGTCTTTTTATTTCAGGAACCATGACACAACCAAGTGCCAGAGCAACGTTTTCATTTAATGATATGAGGCTGCGCGAAACTCAATACACAAAACTGCCTTCCTTGAATCTTTCAGGAAATGCCCTGCTTCAGTCCGGAAGATTGGAGTGTGATCTGACGCTGGAGAGTCAAAGCGAATCGCCTTTAGAACTTACGATATCTCTTCCGGTAAGGCTTTCCCTTTTGCCGTTTTCATTTGTACTCCCGGAAGATGAAGATATTTCCGGCCGCCTATCCGGTGATATTCTCCTTGAGAATATAAGCACATTAGCCGGTATTTACGACCAGAAGGTCAAAGGTTGTCTGTCAGCAGGTTTTGATATTCAGGGGACAATAGTATCCCCGGTAATATCCGGAGGGGCCGAGCTTAAGAGGGGGGAATATGAAAATTTCAACACGGGATCCATTATTAAGGGTATCACAATGGACATTTCCGCAGACTCAAAAAGGTTTATTTTGAACAGCATATCAGGGACGGACGGCGAGGATGGAAAGGTCTCAGGCAAAGGCTGGATCGATTTTTCGCCTTCTAACGGTTTCCCATATAACCTGTCTCTTAACCTGAAAAACATGATATTTATAAGGAGCAATACGGCCTTCTTTACAGTCAGCGGCAAACCGACGATCTCAGGGAAGATGCACGATCACACGCTATCAGGAAAATTTACGGTTGAAAGGGGAGAGTACAAGATACCTGAAAGGCTCCCAGCAGAGGTTACAGAACTTAAGGTAACGGAAATCAACAGGCCGGAACAGGAACAGACCCTGGAGCAGAAAGAAGCACTGGAAAAAACCTTGATAAATCTGGATATGTCCGTTACAGGCACGGGGCAGATCTACCTGACCGGAAGGGGCCTTAATTCTGAATGGGAAGGTGATATCAATATAAAGGGAACCACTATAGAACCGATAATAATTGGAAGTCTTTCGGTATTGCGGGGAAGTTATAATTTCCTTGGAAAGCGCTTTGAACTGAGAGAGGGAGAGATCGATCTTGACGGATCATACCCGGCGGCGCCGTATCTAAACGTCACGGGCGAGTCAAGGACAAGCGAGATTACGGCTATCATAAATCTTACCGGCGATCTGAAAAAACCGGAGGTCACACTGACATCCGAGCCTTCACTCCCTTCAGACGAGATACTTTCGCAGCTGCTTTTCGGAAGAGATGTCTCGCAGATAACCCCATTTCAGGCTATTCAGCTGGGCAATGCCCTGAATACAATGATGGGGGACAGCAGGTATGATATCATAGGCAGCACAAGAAAGATACTCGGCGTTGACCAGCTGGAACTTGTGCAAACAGGGGATAATAATGATGAATCCGCGGTCAGCGTCGGCAAATATCTCAGCGATGAACTATACATAGAGCTTGAGAAAGGGCTTGGCACTGAAAGCGGGAAGGCCTCATTTACCTGGGAGGTTACCCCGAATATTACTATTGACACAGAGCTCAATGAAAATTCTTCAACAGGTGTGGGGCTCAACTGGAAATGGGATTATTGATAAATGAATGAAAATATCAAGGTATTGTTTCTTTCATCAGAGGTCATGCCCTTTGCAAAGACAGGAGGGCTTGCTGATGTCGCAGGGTCACTCCCAGTGGCCTTAAAACACGCAGGGATCGATGTGAGGCTGGTACTTCCCTTCTATCGCATCATCAGGGAGTCGCCCTTTAAAAACCGTATGCTCATCTCTGACCTTGAAGTCCCTTTCGGGGAAAGGACCCTTAAGGCTGATGTATTTGAGACATCTATATCAGAAGATATCCCTGTTTATCTTGTGAAGCGGGAAGACTTGTTTGACAGGCCCGGTCTCTATGGGAATTCAAAGGGTGATTACTATGACAACCTGGAACGCTTCAGCTTTTTTTCCCATGCCTCACTCAGAACCGCGCAGGCCGCAGGTTTTTCACCTGATATCATCCACTGTCATGACTGGCAGACAGGTCTTGTTCCTGCCCTGTTAAAAGGACCTTACCGTACCTCCACCGGTCTTTCAGGCGCTGCAACGGTCTTTACGATCCATAACATGGGTTACCAGGGCCTGTTCGCCCCGGATAAACTCGCAGTAACCGGGCTTTCGGGGCCTCAGTACTTCCACTCAGAGGGACTGGAGTACTGGGGAAATATAAGCCTGCTCAAGGCCGGAATAGTCTATGCCGATGCTGTTACTACGGTAAGCCCGACATATGCAGAGGAAATCCTTAATCATGAATACGGACTCGGCATGGAGGGTGTCATTCTAAGCCGCAGAGTATCTCTGTACGGCATTCTTAACGGCGTTGATTATGACGAATGGAACCCTTTGAAAGACATCCATATATCCGCTCGTTACACCCGAAAGGCGATCTCATTGAAAAAAAGATGCAAAAGGGAATTGATAAGGGAGGTGGGACTAAGCCCCGATCTTGAGGAGAAACCCCTTATAGGAATGATATCTCGCCTGGACAACCAGAAGGGCTTGGACATCCTAATACCTGTCCTTGACGAAATTATCGGACTTGATACAGGCATGGTTATCCTTGGATCAGGGGACGAAGGAATGGAAAATGCGCTCATGAAGTCGGCCGGCATGCACCCTGGCAGGATCGCGATACACGCGGGATTCAACAACCCCCTGGCTCACCGTATAATGGCAGGTGCGGACATCTTTCTCATACCATCGCGTTATGAGCCTTGCGGATTGACTCAGATGTATGCCTTGAAATACGGCACAGTACCGGTTGTAAGGGCTACCGGAGGCTTAAACGATACCATTGAGCAGTATGATAAACGCAGGTCAACAGGAAACGGATTCAAATTCGTTCCATATAGTTCTGAGGCGTTAGTAACAGCCGTCAAACAGGCGGTTGAACTCTTCAAGGATAAATATACCTGGAGAAGACTCATGAAAAGCGG
>JAFGIC010000030.1 GCA_016929815.1 Deltaproteobacteria bacterium | reverse complement strand
GTCAATTAAAATGTTAAATAAAATTTATTATCTGATTTGGACCTTGACACTCATGAGAGGTTCGCCTATAATTCTAACGGATTATAGAATTTTTTATAAGTGTGAAGATCCTGTTGACTCATTATTTAAAGAATATATTCATATTCCGATCCTTTCGATTTTTGACTAAATTTCCCTGCTGAAATCGCCTGTGACTGAAAAAAACCAGTTAGCCTTGTTTTCGAATTTGCCGGTTACTCAGTACCCTATCTTCCTCAAAAACATAAGATTGATTGAGCATAAAATTAAAGTAAAACGAATGTAAATCTGCTATTTACCGGCGTAGCTGAGACGCCCCTCAATATAAACATTTAAGAGGAGATGAAAAATTATCTCAATAATCATAATCCAGTCGCAGGAAAACCCGGAACTTCTCTGGAAAGACATCATAGAAAATAAAGATAAATTGCAGAACGCATTTGAAAATAAAGGAAAACTGCTTTACCTTTCCAAACGGATCAACTACAACGAAGCAAACCTTTCAGTTCATGTTGCCGAGCCCAATATCCTCGGTAGGTTTATTGCTCATAACCTGGCCAAGATTAAGGAAGTAACAAGCATCTGGGTGGTAAACATGCTGCAACCGGATTTCTTCCCCGTGCCCAAAGATACCAGGCACATGAAAAGGTATATTATTACACTGAAGATTTTCCCTAGCCGCCTGAACGAGGTCTATGACAAGATATCTAAGCCTGATTATCCGGAATGGGTTAAACCGATATATATTGCCTATACCTTTCATCTCTTTAATGATTGCATACAGTTTTCAGTGCTTTCTGGTAATGACAATACAGAGTTTCGCAAATATATCAATACGGCAATCGACAGTATCCCGGGAGTGTTGAAATCTTCGGTCTTTGAAATTGAAAAGACCCATCCCTTTATTACTTACGAAGATTGGCAGGACTATGCCTCTCAAAATCCATTTGTGGTCGACTGGGACGAAAGAAACATGATCGACCAGTTATATGAGAAACGTACATGATCAATCCTTTTCTATCTCGGGCATCAGTCTTTCAAAATCATCCAGCGCCCCCAGGTTGGCAAGGGCATCCCTGTTGGTCACTGGTCTGTGGTTGATTATATTTGTAAAAGCGCTCTCCACCTTCTTTCCGCTGAATGTATAAGGGATATCGGTTATTTCTAAAATAAGGGCAGGAACATGCCGGGGGGATGCCTTATCCCTTAAAGCGGTTTTTATCCTGACCTTCAGTTCCTCCGTTAGGGTCTCACCTTCGGCAAGTTTAACGAACAGCAGCACCCTCTGATCCCCCTTCCAGTTCTGACCCAGCGCAACGCTGTCGGTTATCTCTTTAAACCTTTCAACAATATTATAGATCTCGGCAGTCCCGATGCGCACACCGGACGGTTTCAGTACCGAATCCGAGCGCCCGAAAAAGGTAACGCCTCTCGTGTCGCTGTAGAATTCGACATAGTCGCCGTGACGCCATTTGCCTCGATAGACATTGAAGTAGGCGTCTTTATATCTCTTCATATCCGGGTCATTGAAGAAATAAATGGGCATGCATGGGGCAGGGGCCTCGCAAACAAGCTCTCCTTGTCTGTCGTACACGGCCTTACCGTTTTCATCATATGACTTTACCTTCATGCCCAGCGCAGGGGACTGGCACTGCCCCGCATAAACGGGAAGGACGGGCGATCCGAGTATGAAACAACCGTTGATATCCGTGCCGCCCGAAAGGGAATTAAAATGCACATCCTCCTTTATGGAGCTATATACATACTCAAAACCCTCCGCTGAAAGAGGGGAACCTGTCTGGCCTATGGATCTTAAACTGGAAAGATCAAAGTTATCCTTCGGGACCAGGCCCTGGTCTCTCAGGACATTAATATAGGTAGCGCTGGTCCCGAAAAAGGTTATCTTCTCATCCTCCACGAGCCGCCACATGGCCCCGAGATCAGGATATCCCGGGTTTCCGTCGTAAAGAACAATCTTTGCTCCCACTCCAAGACCGGCCATGAGCCAGTTCCACATCATCCATGAAGGCGCAGTCATGTAAATCATCGTATCATCTCTTCCAAGATCGCAATGGATCATGAGCTCCTTCAACTGATTTAAAAGTATTCCTCCCACGCTCTGTACCATGCATTTTGGTTTCCCCGTCGTACCCGAAGAAAACATGATGTAAAGGGGGTGGGAAAACGGGACCTGCTCAAAAATAAGTTCAGCGGCGCTTCCTCCTGCTATAAATTCTTCATACAGGACCGCGTTCGGGATATCTGCAATATCAGGGCTCTCAGAGACATAGGGCTTTATTATCACGCGTTCAATGGACGGCACCGCCTCTACTACGGCCTTTACCTGGGGCAGTATGTCGAATGCCTTGTTTTTATACAGATATCCGTCCACAGTAAAAAGCGCCTTTGGCTCTATCTGGCCGAACCTGTCGATTACCGCCTGCACACCCAGTTCAGCCCCGCAGGATGCCCATGTCGCCCCGATGCTTGTTGTTGCCAGCATGGCGACGGCAATCTCAGTCATATTGGGCATGTATGCGGCCACCCTGTCTTTTCTGGTTATCCCCTGCAACCTTAAGGCATCCGCAAGTTTGGCAACTGAACGATAAAGTGCAATATAGCTTATACTCCTGGGCTCTCTTGTTTCACTCTTGAACAGAAAGGCGGTCCGGTTGTCGCGATACCTCAGAAGGTTCTCTGCAAAATTCAATTCCGCTCCCGGGAACCAGTTCGTACCCGGGAAGACGCTCAAATCTTCTACAGCCGTGTCATAAGTTTTTGATGCCCTGAGACCGACAAAGGCCCATACCGCCTCCCAGAACTGCGGGATATTTTCAACGGACCAGTCATAGAGCTCAAAATATCCCTTTAAGGAGGTTCCGAACCTGCTGTTCACTGAGCGCATGAATCTGTTCATGTTGGATTTTTTTATCCTTTCCTCTGACGGTTGCCATAACAATTTACCCATTGTAAACCTCCCCGATTAAGATACGGTTATTGTCATAATCCTTTTTTATTTGTCTGTCCTGATCCTGTTTGAATCTTTCTATACAAGGATACGGGCCTGTAGAACACTGAATCGGTTATTGGGGGTCAATAACCTGTAAAAACTCCGTTGGCATAATAAATCATAAGACAATCAGCCGAGTTGCGCAGGAGATAGAGATGAATACGAAAAGGGAAACAGCCCTGCATGCAATCAAAAGAAGCTCAAGTTTAATATACAAGTAGAAATATAATCCGATTTGTTAAAAAGTAATTTTTATTTTAATGGTTTATGACTCAGAAAGCAAACACATATTTATGGATAAATACGGCTATACCCTCAAACATAGACGGTGGGCTCACTTATGATCCGGAATCGGACTTCAGGGAACGACAGAAATCACACTATAAGGAGAATAATATATGGCCCGGGTCAGATGCATATGGAATCTATAAGAACGCAACCTGCCGGGCCGTAAAATGCGCCAGGTTCTATTTCACTGAGACCTTTTCCTTAAGTGCAGCCGCAACATTCAGGAGATCGGCAACAGCGCCATAGTGCGCCACCCTGAATATGGGCGCCTTTTTGTCCTTGTTTACCGCTATGACCGTACCTGCGCCGGATATGCCTGCCACATGCTGGAACGCCCCGCTGATGCCCAGCGCCAGATATACCTTGGGCTTTACCGACTTGCCCGAGGTCCCTACCTGGTGATACTTGGGCAGCCACTTCTTGTCCACAACAGGTCTTGAACAGGAGAGGGTCCCGCCCATTATGCCTGCCAGCTCCTGGACCTGCGGTATATTGTCCTGCTCTCCTATGCCCCGGCCGATGGAGACAAGGAGTTCTGCCTGGGTAATATCCACCTCGCCCTTGCATGTGTCCCTGTATCCCATGAATTCCCTTCTGCCCTGTGTTACAAGGTCAGGCATGGCCCCCTGTATAATCTCCGCCTGATAATCAAAGGCCTTTGCAGCAGGAAAGGCGCCGGCACGCACGGTGATAAGATATCCGGATGCGTCCCTGAAGGCCATACGGCTGAAGATCTTTCCGCTATATACCTGTCTTACAACCTTTGGCCTTCCTGAATCCATGGTGATATCAACACAGTCCGTAGCAAGGGGAAAGCCTGTTTTAACGGACAGACCGGGGGCAAGGTCCATGGACCATGGCGTGTGCCCCAGAAATGTAACAATAGGCTTTTGTTCATTTATCAGGGCAGTCAGGACGTCCCTGTAATTATCAGGGTTAAAATCCTTCAGCCTCGGGTCATTATATACAATTACCTTATCGGCCCATTCTTTCAGTCCACTGATAAGGCCCTCGATGTTATTCCCAAGTATGGCTGCGTATAATTCATGGCCATTGGCCCGGCAGAGTTCCGATGCCTTGTTGAGCATCTGCAGGGTGATCTCCCTCAGCTCATTATTCCGATGTTCCGCAATAACCAGTATCTTTGCCATTATAGACTCACCCCCTTTTCACGAATGATCCTTATGATCTGATCTGCAAGAGATCCCGCGTCTCCCTGGAGCATCTCCGCACCCTCTGTCTCCGGCGGCATGAACATCTCCTCCATGATAAGACTTGGCTGAAGGTCTTCACCCGGAAGGCCCAATCCGCTTGCGTCAATCACCTTGATCTCCTTTTTTGAGGCCTTACGTATCCCCATTATAGATACATAGCGCGGCTCATTGATCCCGGTCTGGATTGCAAAGAGAGCGGGCAGTGTCACCTGCGACATCTCATCCTGTCCCCCTTCCAGCTCAATAGATATCTGTGCCTTGCCTTCTGAAATCTTAAGGCTGTTGACAACAGCCGCATGGACCAGGCCCAGGCGCTCTGCAATAAGGCTGCCGGTTATGCCGTTATTCAGATCATCGGACTGGACCCCGGTAAGGATGATGTCATGTGGAATGGTCTTCACAACAGCGGACAGTATGGCCGCGATCATAGACGCATCAGGGTTAAGGTCTCCCCGCTCTACACGTATCGCCTCATCGGCCCCCATGGCCAGGCACCGTCGCAGGACCTCTTCATCCGCCTCCTTCCCGAGGGTAACGGCCGTTACATGGCCGCCCGTCTCTTCCTTGATGCGGATCGCCTCCTCTATGGCGTAGTTGTCCCATTCATTTATTACATAAACCAGGTTGTCCTTTTTAACATCCTGTTTTGATGCGTCCAGCACAAGATCTACCTCCTGTGTGAAGGGCACGTTTTTTACGCAAACGATTATATTCATAATCAATAGTCTCCTTTGATAAATCGATTTAACCAGGATTCAAGGGTTCAAGGATTCAAGGGTTCGAGAGGTTAACATAGATGAATAAAGAATACAGCAGACAGAATTAAGACCGACTTTATCCTTTGTCCTTTTCCCTTTATCCTTGCCTATGGACCCCTAGACTATCGTTTTTACCCGATAGTAGATTCCTCTCCTTCTTCCCCAAGCCCCAATGACTCTGCAATCAGCTCATTAAGGTCCATGACCCTGAGCCTCCCTTCGAGGTCAGCGGTTTTTACAGCATCCTCCAGCATGATAAGGCAGTAGGGGCATGTGGTGATTACAATATCGGCGCCCGTGTCCGCGGCCTCCCTTATGCGCACCTCTGAGAGCTTTTTCTCATCCTCAAGCTCCTGCCATAATCTCCCGCCCCCTCCTCCGCAGCACAGACTGTCGGGGCCATAGTGCGCCATCTCCACAAGGCTTACCCCCGGGATAGATCTTATCAGCCTTCTTGGCGCTTGATATATGTTGTTGTACCTGCCCAGATAGCAGGGATCATGATAGGTAACCCTCAGATCCATGCGCTTAACAGGCTTTATCAGGCCCCTTTCCATGAGTTCCTCCAGGACCTGTGTGTAATGCCTCACCCGTAAGGGCGTTGCGCCGGGCGACTGATAAAGCGGGTATTCATTCCTGAACAGATTGAAACAATGGGGCGACGACGCAACAAGGTCTGCAATGCCGTAAGTCTTTAAAAGCCCCATGGTCTTTTTCACCTGTTCCTCAAAGAGCCCCTCCTCACCTACCCTCCTGGCAATGTCACCGCAGCATGTCTCCTTCTGCCCCAGTGTGCCGAAGCTTACGCCCGCATGGGTCATTATCTTTACAAATGACCTGGCAAGGCCCTGAGCACGCGTGTCAAAGGAGGTTGTGCACCCCACAAAATAACACAGGTCAGCCTTTGCGCCTGCGGTCAGATCGGGGACAGCCAGGTCCCCGAACCACTCGCCCCTTTTCTTTTTGGAGCGTTCCCACGGGTTGTCAAACATGTACAGGGTCTCAAGTGACTTGGTAAGGAGATTCGGCACACGGCTCCCCTCTTCGATCTCGGACGTCCTTACCCGCCTTATGGGCTCAAAGGCGCCTATATAGATCGGGCATACCTCCAGGCATGCCCTGCACGTGGTGCAGTACCATATCTGCTCAGGTGATATTTCGGGCAATGCGGAAACCGATTTGATCAATTTTTCACGGAACCATTTTATCCTGCTCAAAGGATTGTATCTCAAACGGGTATATTCATTGGCCTGGGCGATGAATTCACGGGGCGAGAAGGGCTCCATTGCCGAGGCGGAGGGGCATACCTCATTGCACCTTCCGCACCTGGTGCAGGCGGAGAAATTGATCATGTCCCTGAATAAAAATCCCGGGCCCTCCGGTGATTCCTCATCGCGGGAGACGACAGCTTCGGGCTGTGATGCCATGTAAATATTGACCGGACCGGCCAGGACGTGAAACAGCTTGCTGAAGGGAAACCATGCGACAAGAAAGAGGCTTGCCAGGGAATGGACCCACCAGATAATCGGATAAACAGCCTCTGCCTGTTCTTTAGAAGAAGGCAGCGAAGAAAAGATCACTCCGCCGAAGGAGACGGATTCCCCTTCCGGCATATTAACAGCCAGTCGCACGCCCTCAACCATAAAGCCGGTCAGGACGCAAAAAAACAGCAGGACAAGTATCCACAGGTCCTGAGCCTGGTTGTCAAGCCGGGATACCCTGGCTATGTAGCGCCTGATCAGGGCTGTAAGCAGCCCCGCAATGAACATGAGGCCAAGGATCTCCAGGCAGAAGGAGTAGATCAGATATACATCACCGGAAAGGAAATGGATGATCCAGTAATCCGTGGTTGAAAGGACGGTCCCCAGAAAGAGACCGATAAATCCCCACATTATGAAGAAATGCATAAGCCCGGCAATAAGGTCGCCCTTGAATATCCTCCTGCCGAAAAGGCCGTCCATCAACAGGTTGAGAATTCCCTCTCTGGAGACAATTACCTTTTCTCTATTAACTGCAGCAAGCCAGACAGATACACGGGAATAAACGCCTAAAAGAAAAACAGCCACGCTTATCCCCACAAGGATATAAAAAAGATATTTGGAATCTATACCCCAGAAATGAATTCGAGCAATCGGCACAGTCTTTCAATCCCCCTGATTTGTTTCGGTTTTAAATATATTATTAACATTTATAGAGAGCAATGGCAAAAATAATATCCCGATTCATACAGCAAAGAGCATGCCTCAAAATTTATCCCGTTATATCAGACAGATAAATTATAATATCAATAAATACTTGCCATATATGACAATCAGCCTGTCATATGTGGCAAGTAATATTATATTTAAGCCTGCAATCACATTATTAAATCAAGCAAGAAGACTCTTCGCGACAATTATCTTTTCAATCTCCGTCGTGCCTTCATATATCTCTATTATCTTGGCGTCCCTGTATATGCGCTGTACCCTGTACTCAGCAAGATAGCCATAGCCTCCATGCATCTGCAGGGCCATGTCGGCGCATTTTACAGCCATCTGACCGCAGAAGGCCTTTGCCGCGGCAACAAGCCTGTGATCTATCCTGCCCTGATCGATCCGCCATGCCGCATCATAAACCATATTCCTGCCTGCCTGCATTAAAGTGAAAATATCCGCGATCTTGAACTGTATTGCCTGATAGGCGGCTAAAGGGGCTCCAAAGGCCATCCTTTTTTTTACGTGTTTTATGCTCTCCTCAAGGGCTGCGCGCGCCAGACCGACGCCCTGGGCTGCTATTGCTATCCTGTTAAGATTGAAAAGGTACATTGCCTCGGCAAAACCGTTGCCTTGTTCTCCCACAATATTTGACCGGGGAACCCTGACATTGTTGAAGGATATCTCCGCGGTATCCGATGCCCTGATCCCGAGCTTGCCCCTGAGCTTGTTTGCCTCAAAGCCCGGCCTGTCCGTCTCAACAATAACTATGCTGTGGCGCCTGTGCTTGCCGGGATTATCCGGATCGGTAACTACAAAACAGATAAGAAAATCAGCCCTGGTCCCGTTTGTGATAAATATCTTGGACCCGTTGATGACCAGTTCATCGCCTTCACGAACGGCGGTTGCGGCCGCAGATGCCAGGTCAGATCCTGCATCAGGTTCGGTAAGCGCGCACCCCATAATCGCATCACCGCTGGTCAGGGAGGGAAGATATCTTAATTTCTGCTCTTCTGTCCCAAACTTCTGAATAATCTCGGAACCGAAAACAGGTGTCAGGGTGGCAACGCTCATACCCAGATCCACTGCCGCAAACTCCTCCTGAAGTATGCATTGCTCAAACACCCCCAGGCCCGCGCCGCCGTATCTTTCATCTAGAAAGATCCCTAAGAATCCCAGTTCGGCGGCCCTCTTCATAATTGAGTCATCAAAAGACTCTTCCCTGTCAAACTCCTCAGCCTTTTCAACAAACTCACCCAGGGCAAATTCCCGGGCTGCCTTTGCTATATCCTTTTGTTCTTTGGTAAATTCAAAATCCATAATAACCTCTGATGACTTTTAAAGTTCCTTAAAAATCTCCAAATTCTCAATACACGGGTTAAGCCTCTTTTTTTCGATCGCCTTCACAATTTTAACAACCCTGTCATTAACCGGAGTCGGAACCCCGAACCTCCTCCCGGTCCTGGAAAGCAAACCATTGATTGCATCAATTTCACTCCTTCGGCCTTTCTCAAGATCCTGGAGCATACTTGCCTTCCCTGATTTAACGGAGCCCCATAGTTCATGATAGATCCGGGCTGTAGCAGGACGGTCCTCCTCTCTCTCAAAATCCATAAGGGCTTTAAAATTCTTTCCATCGGCCATTGGGACCATTTCATATCCCTGAACCTCACTTACTCGAATGCACTCCCTTGCAATATACTGAGCATACTTAAATGCCTTTTCATTTTCAAGTATCTCTCCAAATGTGCACCCAAGGGCAGCGCATATCCCGCTGAATGAACAGTTTATGAGGAGTTTGCTCCACCGTATCCCCATGAGATTATCAATAAATTCCGTCGGGCACACTAGGGAGAGAATTTCCTGCACCTCCCTGATCTTTTCTGTAAACCTGTTGTTCAGGCTCCCGATTAATGAAGACCACCTTTCCCTTTCTGCGGTGCATTCAACCACGCCAGGCCCTACAAGGATTGCGGCCCAGGTAACCGCACACCCCAGGGTCCGCCTTTTGCCGAATGCCGCGGCCACCACCGGCTCCGGTATCCCATTCTGGAGAGTGCATACGATTCCTTTTTTATGCAGATGGGGTTTCAGTTGTTCAAAGGCCGATCTATTATTGGTCTGCTTTACCAGCAGGAATACAAGGTCGTAAACACCTTCCATTTCTTCGGGTATAAGGGCATGAACAGGCACATTGAAGTTCATTGTGCCCCGCACTGTAGCGCCTCCTGCATTCAAGGCATCTACATGCTGGCTGTCTATATCAATAAGATCGACAGGCCTTCCTGCCCGCGTCAGGCATGCGCCCAGCAGGGTTCCCATTGAACCTGCGCCCATTACTGCAATCCTGTTAAAGTACAAACGCACACCCCCTAAGAACCCTTCTTGAATTAATTCTATTTTTTGTAGCTGCTTTTCTCTGTCTTCCTGCTCTCTTCAGCCTGCATCTGCGCGCGCTCATTATCGTGGTAGAGCTTATCTCCACTGCCGTAAAAATAATCTTTGGAGGTGAGATTGGAATGCTCCACGTTTTTGCAGAAGTCTCCGAACATCTCCGTCCCGAATGTCATGTCAAGATCATCCACGATCCGCTGCTTCCAAGGTCTTCTTACAACCTGAGAGGTAAGGCGTCTTATAGTGCGGTGGCGCGCCATAATAAAATCGGCGATCTCGTAGGCCCTGGGGATCAGCCTCTCACGAGGGACCACCTCATTTACCATTCCGAATTCCAGACACTGCTGCGCCGTAAGCTTCTGGCTCATATACATGGCATAT
>JAFGIC010000228.1 GCA_016929815.1 Deltaproteobacteria bacterium | reverse complement strand
ATTCCTCTTTTTTCAGCCTTTTAAGAATAATCCCACCAACTTTCACCACAGATCGGAATTACGGATTCTTGTCACAGACAACCTATGTGCATGTAATCGCTATGATATCAGTTAGTTAAGCTTAAGGAATACTTCTTGCTTTAAAGAAGGTAGAAATAGAGGTCAAAGGGGACATCAAGGAAGGCGCCAAAGTCTTGGTAACCTATAAAAAGGTAGGGGAAAAGAAAATCGCCACTTCTATTACCGTCAAAGCCGGAAAGGCCAAAGCGAAGGGTAAGAAATAAGCCGGTTCCCGGCTCTGTTCCAAGGCATAACTCCGGCTGAAGCGTCGGAGTTATGCCTTTTATCTGCGAAATAATCGATGTCCTGGACTTTGACAGTTAGCCCTTTTTCGCTTTTGCTTCCCTTATCCTTGACCGGTGACATATATTTCTTTTATAATCATTCCATATTGTTAAGCCAACTTCTGTGAACATTTAGGCATATACTGGGTCGTTATTTAGTTTGAGTTCCCTGCCGACGGTCGTATGATGTCTCTTGATCCGCCGGGCGATCTCTCGAAGAGAAAAACCGGCACACGATAAATGACTGATGTCATATCTCTCATTTTCTGTAAGGGCATGGCAGGCTCCTTTTGGGTGTAAGGTTGGCCGAACTTCCTACACAACCAGAAATCCCGTCATGTCCTACAGATATCTTAAATAGTGTGCTTTGAAGTAGAATTCACATCACTCGCAGTGCGGTTAGCAGATCGAGAAGCAAGCTGTATATACAAAAACGAAAGGATACGTTCGTAGTATGAGCAACGGTTTACTACTTCCGGTTTGTCCTAATGGCTGTGACGGAGAGCTATATCAAACCAGCTTAGCCGTAGCCGAGGGAGCTTTAAGAATGTGCCCATCATGCGGACAGATAGTAAGCTCTTGCACCAAAGAACGATATGAATTATCGAACCAGGACTGGAATACTGAGAAAGGAACATGGCCTTCAGAAAAAGACATGAGAAGACTGATGAGGCGTAAAACAAGAGACATCGCTATCATATCCGACCTATTAACAATAAAAACCGATATACATCTCCTGGATGTTGGTTGTTCCAATGGCGCTTTCGTGTCGTTTGCCAATAGCTTAGGGCTGAATGCAGAAGGGGTGGACCCGTCAGAGAAAGCAGTTCGAAATGGCATAGACAGGGGCTTGAATATTCATTTGGGCTATTTACATGAAGTCGCTTTTCAAGATGATGCTTTTGATGCGATAACACTTTACGAAGTTATTGAACATCTTAATGAACCAAAGGTTTTATTAAAAGAATGCCACCGAATACTAAAGCCTAACGGGGTTCTGGTGATCGGCACAGGAAATGTGAATAGTTGGACGCGGCGGATAAGGAAGAGCAAATGGGATTTCTTCGATATGATGGAACACGGCGGGCACATAAGTTTCTTTTCACCAAAATCTTTGGATGTCCTTGCCTCACGAACAGGTTTTGTTGTGAAGAAGGCAAGAACCTCATCTGTAAAATTTTATGAGAAAGGGGAGGTTCCGTATCTATTGTATCGGATGGCGAAAATATTTTCAGAGATGCTAAATATTCCAGCTAGGATTTTCAATAAAGGACATCAAATGGAAGTCTATTTGGTGGCAAATAAGACAAAAGCCTGATATTTGACGATAACTCTAATGTTCAAAACAAACTAAGAGCTTAATCTCATTTAAAATTATAATGCTTTCTAACCGGTTCCTTAATGTCCCAGACGCAGGACAATCCCTTTGGAAATGTAACAAAATCCCCCTTTCCAAATTCCACCTTTTTCCCATCCTCTGTTTCGACCACAACCTTGCCTTCCAGTAAATAGCATTCCTCAATATCGTCATAATGCCAGTCGAAACGGGACACCTCCTTTTCCCATATGGGCCAGGATGTTACCCCTTCCTTTTCAATATCTTCTTCCCTTGGTTTTTTAATCTCAATTTTCATCTCCGACTCCTCCCTGTATATTGGTCCCATTTTTGCATTTGTAGGGTTAGATCTGCCCGTGAACCTTCTTTATCAGCCAGGCCATATTTTCGCCAAGCACTTTCATGGTCCCTATTCCTTCCTCGTCTTTTTCCACTTCCCCCTTATCTCCGCCGAACCCCAAATTCCAATAGCTTGATCCGGGCACTATCATTTGCCTCACTAAAAAGAAATGGTTAAGGGAATCGAAGGCATGTATGCCCCCACCCCGCCGCGCCACTACAACCGCCGCGCCAATCTTCCGTTTAAACATATCATCATTTGCCCTTGCCACAAAACCGGCCCTGTCAATCAGAGCCTTTATTTCAGCCGTTACGTCGGCGAAATAGGTTGGTGATCCCAATATAATGCCATCGGCTTCTATCATCTTATCAATGCATTCGTTCAGCACATCATCGATGAAGGAACATTTCCGATCTTTGTTTTCGAAGCATCTATAACAGGCCCTGCACCCATGGATCTTCTTGCCGGCTAATTGGAAGAGTTCGGTATCTATTCCTTCCTTTTTCAATTCTCCAAGAACGTAATTAATAAAAATAGCAGTGTTGCCGTCTTTTCTGGCACTTCCGTTAAAAGCTATAACTTTCACAATTTTCCTCCTTGACTGATCCCCTTCCACTCACTTTTTGTGGATCGCGTTTATTAACAGGTATTACCATATTCTGTGCATTGTGCAAGCTGTAAATTAAATCTCTGAGTTTCACGGCGGTGCAGGGCCTTAAGCCTGATTGAACACAACCTTGAATTTGTGCCGAATAGGTCGGAAAGCCGCGAATAGGTTTATTTTAAGGAAAATTGTAGTTTATTTTTGGCCGGCAAACTTAAGGACTTAAGGTTCGGATTGACGTTTTTCAAGAACCGGTGTAATCTTTCAGCTATTCCTGCTATTAAAGCAAAGGGGAAAAATCCGAACAAACATTTAAAACTGCCAAATTTCAAGATTTCCGTAAGGTTATAGGATATATCAGTAAAGAAAAAAAAAGGTATAAAACGGAGGGCAGGGAATGGTTGAGTATCTGGATGGGTTTACGCCATATAAAGAAGAGGATGCGGAGAAGTATAACAGGTATCGGTGGTGGTCAGGGCTGACGCTCGGAGATATCCTTGACAGGGCCGCTGATATCCACACCGATAAAGTGGCCTTCGAGGATCGGGAGACGCGCCTTACATATGGGGAGGCTCGCGAAAAGACCAATAAGCTGGCCATTGGTCTTATGGACCTTGGCATCAAATCAATGGACCGGGTACTGGTTCAGCTCCCCAACTGGAACGAATTTGTTTTTGCCTATTTTGCCCTTCAAAAGATCGGAGCCATTCCGGTGCTGTTGATCGACCGGTATCGGCAGTTTGAAATCAACCACCTGATAAAGCTTACCGGAGCCACATCATGGATTGTCGCTTCCAAATATAGAAAAACAGATTATATCCCCATTATCAAAGACGTCCTGAAGGAAAATCCCGGGTTTAAGAATGTCATTATAGTTCGGGGCGAAGGCGATCAGAAGCCTTTCACAACCCTTGAAACCCTGATCGAAGAGGCGGAATTAACCGAGGAGAATCTTGCCAGACTCGCTGACATGGCGCCGGACCCCATGCAGGTGGCGCACATGGGACCAACCGGGGGGACAACAGGAGCGCCAAAGATTGTCCCGCGAACGCACAATAATCTCATTACCTGCATCGAATATTGCTCGAAGTCGTGGGAGCAGGGCAACCAGGACATCAACCTGCTGGCAGGTCCCATAGGGCATGATCTGACATTCACCAAGGGCTTTATTGGAAGCATTATCACGCACGGAAAGGTTGTCTTCCTGGATTCCACGGACGATAAGGAGATCTGTGATACCATTGAAAGGCAGAAAGTAACTTCCGTTATCTGGGTTCCTACCCTGGCGCAAAGGTTGCTCCAATACGGGGATCTTGACAAGCATGATCTGAGTTCTTTGAAAAAGATGCACAGCGCGGGCGGGGCAAGCCACCCTGATCTTGTCAAAGATGTCACTGTAAAACTGAACATGAAGTTTTACAACGGATATGGCGCGACAGAAGGAATGACCACCATCACGCGCACTACCGATGATTTAGAGACAATCTGTACCACTGTTGGGAGACCCACATGCCCTTATGATACATACAAAGTCATTGATAAAGATGGAAATGAACTCCCCCCCAACGAGCAGGGTGAACTGGTCATTAAAGGCCCCGGAGTGTTTACGGGCTACTACAATAATCAGGAAGAGAACGAAAAGGCATTTACCAGGGATGGGTTTTTCAGGACCGGAGACGTGGCAAAGATCGACGAAAAGGGCTACATCACCCTGACCGGCCGAATCAAGGAGATGATAAACAGGGGAGGCGAGAGTATAAGCGCGACGCTGATCGAGCGGCTCATCAACCGTCACCCTGATGTCGCGGCTGTGGCCGTTGTCCCGATGCCCGACCCCTTTATGGGTGAAAGGGTCTGTGCCTATATCCAGCCTAAGGAAGGGGCGGAACTTACGTTTGAAGGTATCATTTCTTTTTTGAGAGCTCAGAAGGCCTCTGTGCTGCAGCTTCCGGAGAGGATTGAGTTTATCGATGCCATGCCATATACCGGCGCACAAAAAATGGACAAGAAATCGTTGCGGGAAGACATTGAGAAAAAGCTCCGGGCGTGAAACATACATGGGATTTATTATAAAATCGCGCAACGATTTTATTGCTTGACTTTTACAGACCGGATTATTAAAGTATCGGCCATCCATGAAAGCCCGCCTTTATGTGCGGGTCTTTTTCGTTCTGCAGGAAAGGTCTGTTTTTCAAGAGTGACATCCTGAAGTTTGGAAACATGAGAAATTTATTGAAAGGAGGATGTTGCTATGGCCAATGGAACGGTGAAGTGGTTTAGTGACCACAAAGGCTTTGGCTTCATTGAGCAGGAAGATGGTCCGGATGTATTTGTTCACCATACAGGAATGAATGGAGCCGGTTTCAAGTCTCTCGGTGAAGGCGATCAGGTTACTTTTGACATAGAGCAGGGGAAAAAAGGACCTTCCGCTGTAAATGTTACCGTAGTCTAAGTCTTTAATATAAAATGATAAAAAGGGCATTCCATTGAAATGAGATGGGGTGCCCTATTTTTTTTGCGAGAATGGAAACCGGAGTTATTGATATAAGGGCGCATCGTCAGGATCAATGGGCCGGATCCAGCTCAAGAAGGGCAAATCCGCTTCGCATATCCTTTTTACGAGCGGCATTTACGCCGATAATCTCATAAATAATAACTTCTCCTACAAGCCAGGTCTTTACGCCTGGCCGCAGGCATCCGGTCATGGTGTTGCCTGAACGTCCAAGGGCGGCATGTATATGAAGGATAGGCTTGCCGTCCTCATCAGGGGCAAGCACGCCCACGCCCGCAACCTCGTGGGCGCCGTCAACGGGCAACTGCATGGGCTGGGGCGGAAATTCATCAGAGTGGCGCGGCCCGACAACTATCTCTCCGGAACCGATGCCGCCTATAAGGGTGACATGCGCCACGGAGATCTTGTTCTCCCATGCAAAATTTTCAATGCAATCGGGAATAAGATCGCCATCCTCAAGGCGAATAACAAAGACTCTGCCAATCCTGCCCTCGCATGTTTTCATATTGGATTTCCTCCTTTAAAACAACTCTTTGACATAAAGATAGATCACCACAAGGGCAAAAGACAGCTTTATGCCGACAGTTGCCACATTTCCCATAAAGATAACCCACCCTATCTTTAACGCCTCTTTGCCCTTGCTTCCGGCTAATATTTCACCGACAAAACCCCCTATGAATCCGCCGATAAATATTCCCCAGGGAGGAAATAAAAAAACCCCCAGAACCATCCCCGCGATTGACAGATATATGCCGGGTTTTGATGCCCCGTATCTTGAGGCGCCGATTACCGGGATCAGATAGTCTAATATCATAATAATTATCGCCAGACCGGCCATAACACTCAGGAACACTGCTCCAAAAGGTTCCCAGTCTCTGGCAAATGATAGGGCTATCAGCGCGAGGTAACTCAGCGGCGGACCGGGGATAACAGGAATGATACAACCCACAAAGCCCGCCAGCATTAAAATGATTCCTATGATGATAAACAGGATCGACAAATCCGTAATCCTTTCATTCCAATCATAATTTACCCGGCGCTCCTTTCCGGCAAAGATTTGACCGGGCTAACGGCAACAAGATAAAGGAGCCTGGAGTCTTTATTAAGTCCTGT
>JAFGIC010000227.1 GCA_016929815.1 Deltaproteobacteria bacterium | reverse complement strand
TCAGATGAAGGGACATATAAAATTCGGTTTTCACTTTTTATTTATTCATGATGTCAGCGGGTTTTGGCAAGTTAAATGAATATCCCAGCCCATAGACGGTATGAATAAGGTCGTTGCCTGGGATCACTTCATCCATCTTTTTCCTGAGGTTTTTAATATGACTGTCGATTATCCTTACAGAGCCGTCAAAGTCATCATCTCTCTGCAGGATGGAAACAAGTTCGTTTCTTGAAAAGACATGATCAGGCCGGGCCGCCATAAGTCTCAACAGATCAAATTCGTTGGGGGTAAGATGCAATATCTTCCCTTCAATTGTCACATTATAACCTTCAGGATCTATTGTGACCGGTCCGGCGAATATCTTTTCTTCAGCATGTCCATGAGAATAGGTCCGGCGCAGGATGGCCTTTGCCCTGGCTACAACTTCCCTGGGGCTGAAGGGTTTGCATATGTAATCATCAGCACCCAGTTCCAGGCCGAGGATACGGTCTATCTCATCCACCTTTGCCGTGAGCATTAACACAGGCACCTTGGAAAAGGAGCGAAGTTCCCTGCATATTGACATGCCGTCTTTACCGGGCAGCATTATATCGAGGACGATCAATGCCGGGGGATTTCGTTTTACTTCAGGGACAACCTGATTGCCGTTTTCCAGGACTGAAACATCAAATCCTGACTGTTTAAAATAATCGCATAAAAGGTCACTGATCTTTTTATCATCTTCAACAACTAATATCTTTTGTCCTGTCATAGAAATCCATTCCTTTATTTTTGAAATAAAGCCACTGCCATTAGACCGGCCGGGGCTGTTTATATACTACAGGATTTCCCCCTTAATAATAAACAATATTAACAGATATATAAATAATTGTAATTTGGCAATGATTAGACATGAATAAATTGTGGCATTTTGCGAAGGGCTGAACAGTATATGCGAGCCTTCAGTCAATCAGGCGTTTAAAGTAACCCATGAAGGGTCAACAAAAACTCTTGAATAGTATGAAAATATAAAAGTCCCGAACGCTGAAATAAGCATTCGGGACTTTAAATAAGGTTTATGTCAGATTAAAATCTCGCGGAAAAGGTTATGCCTGTAGTCCTAGGCTCGCTGATCTGCATTCTGTACATGGGGAATACATAGTCCGTTACAGCCGTGTTTTCCAGGTTCTTCCCCCATATGGTTGCGCTGTAATTGCCGTTTGGAAACATATAGGTCAGGTAGAAATCGCTCGTCCTGTAATGGCCCTGCCAGGCGCCTGCCAGGTATTTTTCATGGGTGCTCCAATAGCCCGATGAGATCTTTGTCTGAAGGCTGGGTGTCACTGAACCTCCGTTATTAAGCATAAAGGTATGCTCATATCCAAGTGTGCCTGACCAGTGGGGCGCCTTCGGCAGGTCGGTGCCTGTCAGATCATATTCGCTTGAACCGCCTATATTGCCGCCGGGGAGTATAAGCTCACCGAATTCGGTCTTCATATATGCCAATGAGGCTGAGAGCTTGTCATTGAAGGTAATCATCCAGTCCGCGTTGATATCCAGCCCGGAGTTTGTCCCTTTATCCGCATTAACAACCATATTCGCCCGTCCCATGCTTTCCGTCAGAGGGTCCCAGACCTCTGTCATAACCTGCACCTGGTAGCCTTTGTAATCATAGTAATAGGCCTCTATGTTCACCTGGAGCTGATTGTTCATGAACCGGTTCTTGCTGCCTAGGCTGTAGGCAATGAGTTCCTCTGGATCATAGGGGAGCGGTGGAACAGTGCTCTGCAAGTTTAGACCGCCGTTCTTGTACCCTGTCTTAACGGAGCCGTAGAGCATCTTATCCTGGCCCAGATCAAACTCAAATCCGCCTGTATAGGTTAAAGGACTCGCATCGACGGTATAAGTCTTGATCCCCGTGTCGTAGGTGTGACGGACGCCTCCTGTTGCGTTGGCATCTTCGACTGCAGTGGTCTTATCATACAACTCGGAGTATTTACCGGTTGTGGTGACATCCATGATGATTATCCGGTACTTCATGTTGTTGTTGTCGTTATTCCATCTGAGACCGCCAGTAAGGCGAAACCGGTCCGTGACCGGATAGGTCAACTGACCGAAGGCCGCCATACTATCCTGTGGAGTCCTGTAGTTGGCTGTCAGGGCATTGTCAGATGCATAGGGATCAACGGAGGCTGTTGGAGGAGGCCCCTGCAAGGCAGAGAGGCTGCCGCCAACGCCTCGAAATGCAGCGGCCGCTACTCCGCTGCCGCTGCCGTTTTCCCAGGTGTCCAATGCCGAGTCCATAAGATCCGTATAAATCTGGTTGGCCTCCTTATTATTGCTCTTATACCAGAACGCGCCCAGGGTCCATATGACAGGAGAATCCGCAGTGCTGGACAGACGCGCCTCACCCGACCACTGGGTTTCTCTCCAAGCTGCCGCGTTGCTGATATTCCCGGTCCCCTCTGCTATGCCTGTTATAAAATTGCTGTACATTTCACGGTAATTCTTGTTCAAGGTGGGGATAAGTGTCAGCTTGCTCCAGCCCATGTCCCAGTCGATCTGGAGGCTGTGGATCTGATACCTGTAATCGCTTTTTGAAGGTACATGCCACTCATCGGTTGTCCATGCGTCAGCTCCATATGCAAGCACCCATCCTGTCTGCTGGATATCCTTGATACCGTCACCGTCAGGGTAGCCGTCTTCGTCAAGATCATCGGTAGTATTCAGGTCTGCATCCAGGAAATCATCGGCCACGCCGTCGCCGTTGACGTCGGGGACAACAAAATTATCTGTGCTCATATTTCCTGCTGATCCCGGGGCAGGCACTGTGCTCATGGCCCAGCTTTTATCCCAGGAGAACTCGGATGTGAGAAGAACGGATAACCTGTCGGTGGGCTTATAGGAGACCTTGACCCTGGTGGCCAATTTATTGGCGGTGCCGCTACCGTCGCTTACATATGCGTCATGCTTCTGCCTGTCCACAGCAACTCTTGCCGCCCATTTTGATGAAAAGGGGACATTGAGAGCGGCGTTCCAGTTGGCCAGATTATAGTCGCCAATGGAAAGGTTTGCGCTGCTTTCGAACCTGTCGGTTGGATTTTTAGTGATAACATTTACCTGCCCGCCGGCGGCATTCTTTCCGTACATTGTGCCCTGTGGTCCATAGAGGACCTCAACGCGGTCTATGTCATACAATGTTGATGCAACTGCCTCCGACTGCCCCAGATAAACATTGTCCTTCTGGAGCGCTACGGAAGGACTGGCAGAGTTGGTGTCAAGGGACGACCCGATACCCCTGATGAATATCTTGGAACCCTGTGCGCCTCCCATTACCTTTACGCCGGCAAGGCCATCCAGGACTTTGGCAACATCGGTAATGGATTTGTTATCGATATCTGCTCCTGATACGGCGGTGATCTCCATGGCAGTTTTCTGAACATTTACCTCGCGCTTTTCAGCCGTTACGGTGATCTCTTCAAGGGTGAACTCTTCAGTCAGGCTTTCCTGGGCATGTACAGACAGAACCCCTGTAAGGGAAAGTGCTGCACCTGTTAAAAGAGGGAAAAAGGTTTTTCTCAATTTCTTCATTTGTTCTTCCTCCTGTTTTAAATAATGTTGATCATCTATGATTAAACCGGACGCCCCGGTTAAATCCTTAACTAGTGTCCATCCATAAACAAGGCATTTATGGATGGAGCTTTCAGCGGTCAGCAATCAGTAGTCAGCCAATTAATTGAACTAATAAGGTTTTGCTGATCCCGCCTTGGCGGGACTGACAGCGTGAATCCGAAAACTGGTGTTTTCGGATGAACACTAACTAATTGAATCATGTGATAAAATATTTATCTCCGTGATTCTTAGTGATAAATTATGTAAATATTGTAGATATAAAAATCATAATATATACATAGTATGTAGAATATGAATGATGAATAAAACCATAATTATGACTTAAATGACAATGATAATTCATGAATATTTTATGACATTTTGCGTCAAATTTTATGAATGGTATTTG
>JAFGIC010000226.1 GCA_016929815.1 Deltaproteobacteria bacterium | reverse complement strand
GCGCAAAAAGTCGGAATGGCGATTTCTGAGTCTTTTATTTTATTATCAATATTCATTTTTGGGTTTCTCTTGCCAATTGATTTTCGTTAAACATTCCATGTAAATCATCCTTATAATATCCATGGGGAATCTGTCAACATAGAGCCCACACGGGCACAAAATTAAGGATCAATCTTTTAAATAACCTATATTTTGCCAAAATTTATTTTTTTCCTCTGAAAACACAGGGGATATCTTTCATAACAGAAAATGGACAGATTAGGCCAGTATTTCTTGGGGATTAGCAATTTCATGGTTATCATCTTGCACTTTTACCTCAGCTGGCCATTCCGGATCATTCAGAATAGAATATGGCGCCGTGAAAGATTGGGGAACCGGATTAGCCTTTTAGGACCGAGACCTCCTTGCCGTTCCATTAGTTTACAGACGATCCCCTTAAAGTTCATCAATTCGGCCTCAGTGATCTCTATTTTTTCTTTTCATAATTTATTGTATAAACCCAGTGTAAAAGAGCGATCCCTTCGAGTCCTAAAATTGGGTGTCAGTACACCGGCGGCCTGGTATTGGGAGATGGAGGGGTTTTCATACCGATTCGGTAGTACTCCCCTGTTTCCTTTCGCTTCCAGCCCACCCTCTGGTGTAATACGTCCCGCATCTTTATCGCTCCCGGCACGGTACAATATTCTACACAGCAACCACAGCCCCAGCATTCTTCAGAATAAAATAACATGGGCGGTTTGCCCTTTTCAGGATTAGGAAAGAGCAGATGTGCACGGCATGCCGCAACACACGAGTTGCACCCTGAGCAAAGTTCCGGGTCTATTGTAATCGGTAGTCCCACACTATTATTGTTGGCTATCAAATACGCATTCTCGGTCATGTTTCATTACCTCCATTTAAAAGCAACATCAATAAATATGCTCCCTAAGATGAATGTTAGATTATAAGCTGCAATGTTTCTCGTAATTTTCTCTATAGGTAGGGGCATAAGGCGGCAGCAACCAGTAGTTGAGCGGCAGCTCCCCTGACACAATATTCCCTTCATCCAGTCTTATTGTTACATATTTCTGCCACTCAGGCGGGTCTATCTCCGGATAGTCAAGCCGCTTAAAATCCAGCACACTACTGCTCGCCTTCCGCAGCAAAGAAGATTGCATTACAATCTCCCCGACGGTAATGCGCTCCATACACTCTAAAAAGCGCTGCAGTTCGTGCAGGTTTCGAGCGAGAACCGTATCCGCTTCATTTCCCCTGATATCATTTAACCAATCCAACCCTAATTTGAGCATCCTTTCATTCTTACACTCAGGACAATACACCTGCATAATCCGGTTGAACTGGAACTGCAATTCCTTCCACTCCACGCCTGTCTTGCGACTGAGGGGAGCATAGATCCGATCCTTTTCCTTTTCAAGCTGCGTCCTGTCCACGACAGGCTCTGATGCCTGCTTAGAATATTCTGCTGCCGTTCTTCCGGCAAACCGACCGCTGCAGGACGATGCCGAATAATCAGCCCCGCCGGCAAGGATAGAGCCGGCAGCATACAGACCCTCCAGGCTGGTCCGGAAGTCCCAGTCAGTCACCAGACCACCGTAACCTCCGACAAAGCCCAAATCCCGCACGGACGGCCCGAGACTGGGGGATTTAGGTTGCTTTGATATCATAGCCTCCCGCGGCGGTGATTCAACCTCAAGCATATCTTTGTCCGGGTCAAACCCGGCCATTGAGTAATTCGAGTATACCCTGTGACGGGTAGTGCCTTCGTTGCCGACCATAAGTCCCCATATTACTTTCCTCTCGTGCTCAGGCATGCCGGGTAAATCGGCATAGAGCGGAAGCTCATATTCACCATTCAAAATCCGTTCACCCAAATCTAAAATCATGGACGGACCACGGTATTCATAAGGCATGCGCAGGCCAGGTGCGGTAAAGAGAAAGAATTTCTGGCCGGTGCTGGTTTGACTCCGCTCGGATACTGTTTTTAATATGTTGCCATCACGGTCAACCCACGGAATCTCTTTTCCATTGGCATCAACTAATGTGCAGGGGTAACAGGTAGCAAAAGCCGTACCAGCTCCCCAACGTGGAGTCCATACCCAAAACACTGACGGCGCTGTTGTCGCTTCCATCATGGTGAATTCCGCCCCGGCATTCCAGGCCAGGGCGTAGCCGCTGCCTGTATTAGGTTCAGGCCTGTAAAGCCCTGTCCTCTCCGTGGAATATGACCAGATTCCATGTGGTACCATCGTAGTCAACACTGTCGCCTTTGCCCTGTATATATAAAATTCGCCCGTAAGAACATTCACTCCGCATGCGCCGATGACTCTGGTGCCTGTCCTTCCTTCTTCGGTCAGCAAACTGGTGACCATAACATGCTCGGAAAACTTCACGCCCAGCCGTTTCATCTCTTTATAGAGAACATCTTTATACTTGAAACCGGGAATGCGCAGTGTGTGCCTGCCGTCATAATCGTAAGCAAACATTAACTTGCTCTCCTCATCCCGGAACTCGGCACCGACAAACTCATCATCAACATCCCGGATTATCCCTCCGGCCTCCTCAATATCAAGCAGGGCATCATATCCTTCCACACATGTTACGTAGCTGGTAGGGCCCAGCCCGGTCTCTCCGGAAATCCCATAGGGATATGACTTAAGCGTTTCTATCATTTCATCAGGGGGAACCGTGCAATTGGGATTGGTACAGGCAAAATGCCAGTGGTCCACGCCTGTTCCCCCGGAGCCGCTTATTTTTATGGATGCCTTGTCCACGGCAATTACCTTGGCTCCCTTCTTGGCCGCACTGATAGCGGCAAAACATCCGGCCATACCGCTGCCGATTACCAGAACATCTCCACTTTCCTCTATCTCCTTCCCATAATTTACCGGATAAGGCCACTTCAACACACTTCCTTCTTGTTGCGTCGTTTCTTGCTCAGTATCCATTGTTTTAACCTCCTAGTTTATTTTCCTGTATCCTTCATCGTAACAGTTTAGATTTTTGAAAAAGGTAACGTTCGCCCTGAGGTATCGAAGGGCGCGCTAATACTCATTCATGCTTCGATACCTCAGCATGAACGGGTTGGAGATTGTTTTATTGAAAAAATCTTAACTGTTACCCTTCATCAAATAAAAAATAATTCTGTTTTTCTTGCATATAATGATATGGCGGTAACTGTCTTATACCAACCAAATAGGCCCTGACATCCCTGGTATCCATAAAAATCATGTTTAATCTCTTTTTTCTCTCATCTAAAATAAAATCATCTCGTTAATCCGATGCCTTCCTGACCTGGACGAGGGTCTGGCTGCTCATTGCGGTTATTAACGGGTCATAAACCTTATCAGGATCAACACTATACATGTTGTTGGTATTGGCGCCACCATCGAGGACTGGATAACCCGGCAAACCGAGTTCGTCGCATGCCTGCCACCAGCCATGAAGGGCCATGACCGTATCCGGTCTAATCCCCGGAAAGAATTCAACCTTTAACTTGATAAAACCGTGAGGTGATTCCACGATTACCCATTCCCCGTCCTTTATCCCTCGTGCTTCGGCTGTTTCAGGGTGGATATGCAACGTCGGATAAGGCATTACTTCACGTAAAAGGGGCACGTTACGCAGCCAGGAGGCATTGTAGGTCTTAGAGGAATGGTAATCGGAAAAAAGAAGGGGGTACTTCTCCAGGAGTTCAGGCGTGGCCGTAGGGCCTTCCGGGAGTTCCCTCCATTCCGGTAACGGGTTGTATCCGAGATCTTCAAAGGTAGTATTATATATGGCCACTTTACCTTGCGGAAGGTGAGGACCCCTGTTTGAAACACGGCCGGCAGTAGAGTTGAAGAAGATGTTATACTTCTCATATTGAGGCGGATTCAGGGGATAGGTTATTCCTGTTCTATGGGACCGGAGTTCATCAATGGTTATGTTCAAAGGCTCAAGTTGATAGTTCATACAATCTACCATATT
>JAFGIC010000225.1 GCA_016929815.1 Deltaproteobacteria bacterium | reverse complement strand
ATACCCGATTCGTCCCTTTCAGAGGCATTCTGGGCGGACATCTATTATCTCGTGCGAGGGATTGAGGGGCATTTCAAGCTCCACGAAAAAACCCTGTTTTCCTTTGTGGGCAAAGAGGACCTAAAAGGACGCCAAGCGGCTATTGAACGTTCGTATGAGCTTGACCAGATTTATGAATATGTGGCAAATAAAACAGCCAACTTCATCTCCGGACTTGATCAGAGGCTGATAGCCAGGCGGACCGAGAATAGAAACAGGATACTTGCCTCAACCGGCGCGGATGAAGAAAAATGGTTTGACTGGCACTGGCAGCTTCAGAATATAGCGAGGGATGTGGAACAGATAAATGCCTATGCCTTCCTTTCGGACAGGGAAAGGGAAAACATAAAAAGGGTGAAGTCCGCAAGCATTCCCTTTGGGGTAACGCCCTATTACGCCTCGCTTTTTTATGACAAAGAAGGCATTGAAGACAGGGCCATACGGGCACAGGTCCTTTTCCCTGAAAGTTATATCGATTCCTTCCAGTCAGGGGACAACGAGGATTATATTAAAGATTTCATGCTTGAAACGGATACATCGCCTGTAGATCTCGTAACAAGGCGATATCCCCAGATAGTCATAATTAAACCGTATAATTCATGCCCCCAGATATGCGTCTATTGCCAGCGAAACTGGGAGATAAAGAGTCCCCTTGAGGAGGGCGCCATGGCAGATGACGCACAGTTGAATGAGGCCATAGGATGGATAGAGGAGCATAAGGCAATAACAGAGGTGCTGATAACGGGCGGCGACCCCTTTGTAATGTCGGACTCCAGGATTAGAAAGATAATGGACGCCCTTTCCCGCATCGACCACATCCAGAGGATAAGGATAGGGACAAGAACGCCCGTGACGCTTCCCATGAGATTCACGGATGAGCTTTGCGACACGCTGGCTTCCTTCAGGATACCGGGCAAGAGGGAGATAGTTATTGTAACCCACATCCAGGGCCCTCTTGAGGTGACCCCAGATTTTCTCAATGCTGTTGAAAGGATCAGGAGGCGAGGCATCTCCGTTTACAACCAGCTTGTTTTCACATTTTATATCTCAAGGCGCTTTGAGGCGGCGGGGCTCCGCAGTCTTATCAGGTTGTGCGGGGTTGATCCTTACTATTCATTTTATCCGAAGGGGAAACTTGAAACTGTCGATTATCGTGTGCCAATAGCCAGGATGCTTCAGGAGCAGAAAGAGGAATCGCGTCTCATGCCGGGACTTGCCCGCACTGACGAGCCGGTATATAATGTGCCTGGTCTGGGAAAGAATAATCTTAACTCGTGGCAGCAGAGGGATCTTATATCAATCCGGGGAGACGGTTCCCGCGTTTACGAATTTCATCCATGGGAAAAAAAGATCGCGGACCAGAAGACATACGTGGGAGACGATGTTCCCATACTTGATTACCTGAAAAGACTCGAAGAGATCGGCGAGACTGCCTCCGCGTATGAAACCATCTGGTACTATTTCTAAGGGGTAGCTGCATACAGATGAATTACACGGATATTATTGAGAAGTTGAAGGATTTCTGGGCTGTTGTTGCGGATGTCTGGCAGCAGGGCGTGTTCGGCGTCCGGATCGGAAGACTATTGACAGCCGCATTTATTTTTATTGTCTTTCTTGCCTTCAGGAGGCTCCTGGCCTCCATCATTATAAATCGCCTGAAGATCCTTACTAAAAAAACATCGGGCAAGGTTGATGACAGGATACTTGCGGCCTTGGAACAGCCAATCATCATGATCCCTGTTGTAATAGGTCTGTTTTTCTCACTGGAATATCTGAATCTTGAAAACGTATTCGGCGAGATAGGGATTAAACTCGTCCGTTCTTTTATAGTCTTTATTATCTTCTGGATGTTCTACAATCTTGTTGATCCGCTCAGTTTCCTCCTCAACAGGGTAGAGGTGATTTTTTCCGCTGCCATGCGCAACTGGCTGATAAAGGTTATAAAGATCACGTTCATATTTATAGGGTCTGCCACGGCGCTGGAGATATGGGGCATCCAGATAGGGCCGATACTGGCCGGTCTGGGGCTTTTCGGTGTTGCGGTGGCCCTTGGCGCACAGGACCTTTTTAAAAACCTTATATCAGGCCTGCTTATCATTTCGGAAAAGCGTTTCAATATCGGCGACTGGATACTGGTCGACGGCATTGTAGAGGGAACGGTTGAGAACGTGGGGTTTCGGTCAACCATTGTCAGGCGTTTTGACAAGGCCCCTGTCTATGTCCCTAACGCAAAGCTGGCCGATTCGGCTGTAACCAATTTCAGCTCCATGACCCACCGCCGGATCTTCTGGCATATAGGCGTTGAATACAGGACAACAATTGAGCAGCTTCGCAGGATAAGGGACGGGATTGAGTCATACATTATTGAAAGTGACGAATTTGCAAGGCCTGATGAAGTGCCTACCTTTGTCAGGATTGACAGGTTTTCCGATTCATCAATAGATATTATGCTCTACTGTTTTACACGCAGCATAGTGTGGGGGGAGTGGCTTGAGATAAAGGAGCGCCTGGCCCTGAAGGTAAAGGAGATCGTAGAAGGTGCAGGCAGCAGCTTCGCGTTCCCGTCGCACACAATATACATGAATGATTTTGCGGGTGAAAGGCCTGAGGTGTTCGTGCCGCCGGAGAGAGAAAAGAAAATTACCGGTAGTGCGGATGGCATTTAATGATCAAAGAGAGAAACCAAAAGAATAAAACGGCGTCAAATCCACTTGGGAGTGAAAAGGATGCCGTTAACCTGAACGGTATTATGAAACTATTCGAGAAATGCCGGCTGTGCCCGAGGGATTGCGGGATCAACAGGAGGGGTGAATCTGCAAAGGCGCGTTCAGGATTTTGCAGGCAGGACTACAGGCTGAGGGTCGCCCATGTGGGCGCCCATTTCGGGGAGGAACCGCCCATATCCGGGACAAGGGGATCTGGCACGGTCTTTTTCAGCGGGTGTTCCCTGAGGTGCTCCTTCTGCCAGAATTATCAGATATCCCTGGAGGGTGAGGGAGAGATCCTTTCAGAAAAAGAGTTGTATGAAACCGTTGCCGGTCTGATCCGCAGGCAGGGCGTCCATAACATCAACTTTGTAACGCCCGATCATTTTTTCCCCTATGCATTCATGCTCGTCGATGATCTGAGGGAGAACGGATATGATATCCCTATTCTGTATAACACCTCCGGGTACCAGTCTGTAACAATGCTCAAAATGGCCGAGGATTACGCTGATATCTATTTGCCCGATTACAAGTATTCTGATCCGTCGCTTGCCAAGGCCCTTTCCAAATGCGATGACTATCCCGGCAGGGCACTTGAGGCAATAAGTGAGATGGTAAGACAGAAGGGATTTCTGGACGCTACGCCCGAGGGGCGTGAGACTGCGTCCAGGGGTGTGCTTGTCAGGCATCTCATACTCCCCGGCAAGGTGAGGAATTCACTGGATGCCCTAACCTCGCTGTTTCTTGAGTTTGGCCCTGATATACCCATAAGCCTGATGTCACAGTACCACCCCGTCGCAGTTCACAGCGACCCTGACATGAACCGCAGGATTACAGCGGAGGAGTTTGACAGGGTCTATCAGCACTGCCTTGAGCTTGGGTTGAAAAACATGTTCATACAGTTTCCCATGGATTATTT
Source organism: Deltaproteobacteria bacterium (assembly GCA_016929815.1). GTDB lineage: Bacteria > Desulfobacterota > DSM-4660 > Desulfatiglandales > HGW-15 > JAFGIC01. Next base: position 4,145 of record JAFGIC010000225.1, on the reverse strand, counting down.
ACACGGGCACCCGCCTTTTCTCCCAGACTTTCAGAACGACGAGCCGTTCCCGGGGAATAGCCCCGGTATGAGAGAGTAAAGGTACAAACATTGACACCTGCTTTGACCAACTCCCCCTTGCCCCTTCCAGAGAGAGACAGCTCGGGACATGTGTCCTCTCCAAGGTGTTAATAAATTTGTCCTGTCCTGAGAAAAGATGAAATAAAAAAATATTGAAGTTAAATGCTACGGAGTGTTACTGCATTTCTCCTCCTCTGGCAGGGGCGGGGGGAGGTCAAAATGAAGCGTCTTGACTAGATATTACCGGGGAGGCTCATCCTACTCATCTTCATCCGCTGCAGAACCGTATTCAGGCCCCGTGATGCCAAGGAGCGGACCGGCCTGATCTCCCGGCAGCTGTTCCACTTCCCGCAGCTTCCGTTCCATGGCCCTTGTCCTCCTGGTTGACTCATCCAGCGTGTTTGAAACGGTGTTTATCTGTTTTTTTACCCTAGCCAGGAAATCCCCGAATATACCGAACTCCGTCTTGACCGCCCCGAGCACGGTCCACACCTCTCCGGCCCTTTTTTCGATGGCAAGGGTCTGGAATCCCACGCGCAGGCTGTTGAGGATGGCGGAAATGGTGGTAGGACCCGCCAACAGCACCCGGTGTTTCTGCTGTATCTCGTCATGGAGCCCAGGCCGGCGCAGCACCTCCGCATAGAGGCCCTCGGTCGGCAGAAACAGGATAGCGAAGTCCGTGCTTGCGGGGGGATTGATATATTTATCCTGAATATCCTTCGCCATCTTGATGACGACTCTGCGCAGTTCCATAGAGGCGGCCTCAACCCCTTCGGCGTTGGCTATCCTTGCCGCGTCTACGAGACGCTCATATGCCTCCCTGGGGAATTTTGAATCAATGGGAAGCCATACCGGGGTGTCATGGTCATGCCCCTTTCCTGGGAGTCTGACAGCGAATTCGACGCTCTCCCTTCCTTCTTTCGTGCGGACATTCTTCGCGTACTGATCAGGCGTGAGTATCTCCGAGAGTATGGCGCCCAGCTGGTATTCCCCCCAGGTGCCCCGCTCCTTGACATTTCCGAGCACGCGCTTCAGGTCGCCCACCCCGGTTGCTAGGCTCTGCATCTCGCCGAGTCCGCGCTGGACAGCCTCCAGCCTTTCACTTACGAGCTTGAATGATTCCCCGAGCCTTTTTTCAAGGGTGCTGTGTAGTTTTTGATCCACAGTCTTGCGCATCTCTTCAAGCTTCTTCTCGTTGCCATCCTGTATCTGAAGGAACCTGAGGTCCAAGGCCTCCCTGGCCTTTTCCTGCTCCTGCTGCTGTGTCTTTTCAAGACCCTTGATGGCGGCCACTACATCCGCCAGGTGCTTTCTCTGGTCATCTATGACCTGTCGAAGTTTTTCATCAAGTACGATTCTGACCCGATCCAGTCGTTCTTCATTGGTCTGTGTAAGTTTTTCAAGAAGATTTTTCTGATTTTCGCCGAGGATGTTTACTGTCCTTACCAGGGATTCGTTGGATTTGTCCTGAAGGGTTGCCAGCTCCTCGCGCAGCTCCCTGGATTGCCTGCCGGATTCGTCACGGGACACCCTGAGCTCATTGCGGAGCGTCCTTTCCAGATCCTGCATAAAGGGCTTATGGATCTTTACCCAGACAAGTATTATAAAGATAAGGGCAATGCCGGCGATGGCAGGTGTCAGAAGTTCAATAATCACCGATAAATCTTTTATGAATTGATAAGAGAGTCTGCCATATCATAATAAACGGAATCGGGGAACTTTTCCTTCAGTTGATTCAAGACCTCTTTTGCCCTGTCCTGCTTGTTGTCAAGCCTGTAGATCCTTGCCATATTCAACATTGCCTGTTCCTTGATGAAATCATCTGGCCCCTGCATGATATCTTCAAGTGGCGTTATGGCCTTATCATATTCCCCCTTTTGCTCATAGCAGGTGGAAAGGGCGAGACACGCGAGAGACCTGTAGGGCCCCTTTTCAGAGACCTTGCCAAGGTATTCCTCATACATGGCTATGGCTTCATCATACTGTTTTTGTTCAAACTTTGCATATGCCAGTTCGGGAAGGGCCAGCTTTGCGGCCTTTGATATACCGTATTTTTCGACAACATTGCCGAACAGTTCTTCTGCCTTCTTCGGGTCTGCCGCAGCCTCTTCACTGCCCGTGTTTAAAAACGCTGAGTAAAAGGCGGTGTTGAAGGCCTCTTTGCCCTTATTATTGACATATCTCATATAAGCGTAAACCCCGATGTATATAACTATCGCCCCTAAAATCGCGGTGCCGAGATAGTCAAACAGGCGCTTGTGCCCTTTAACGAAATCTATTGTCTTGCCGGTGATGCTTATGAATTCATCGGGCTTCTTAAGCATCTCTTTGCGTGATATCTTTTTCTTTGCCATAGGATTCTTCTTTCCGTTTTTAGATTTTGAAAGTTATCCAATAAAGAGGTGCGGCTCGTCAAGAAAAAAATCATTTGCGCTACCAGTTCGGCGAGGCGACGACCATGAGAAACAGGAGTTCACCCCCTGTATTTTCAAGTGCATGAGGATCGCCCGCGGGGATCCAGACGGCATCACCGGGGATTACATGCCTTGTCTCATCTCCCACCGTCATCTCGCCTTCGCCCATGACGATGAAATATATCTCTTCCATGGGATCCACATGAGACTCTATCTTTTTGCCTTTGTCCAGTATGGCGGAGGCTAGAAAACCTATCTCCTTGAGGGTGCGCTGGTCCAGGACCATACGTGCAACCGCCCCTCCATGGGCTATATAGGTAGTCTCCAGCACTTCTTTATCTTTCAGGTTTCTTACGATCATAATATTTTCCACGCTGTGTACTAATCATCGTCATCCGGATGCTTGCTGAGATCTATCTTGATCACCTTTTCGCCTGCCTTAAGCCTCCTGACGAGGTCGCTTCTGGGGCGAGTCATGATATAGCCAAGAATTGCTATGGCTATGACAATAATTAATACATTAACAATAAGAAGGTTGTCCATTATTAAATCGATCATGATAATTTACCTGAGTATAGGTTTTTAAAAGGCCCGTTTAATCATGAAACAGATACACGATATGGGGGGAAAAGTCAAATATGCTCGGGATTTCGTTTGCTTGACTAAAGACATCTATGGGGATGTCAATTCCAGGAAGGCGGCCATAATTTTTGGGGAGGAGGCCGGATGCAGATCAGTGTTTGCACAATTCATTTTTTTAATATATAAGTAAAAACCGAATTTCGATCTGAAAGGATATTTTTTTATGCAAAAAATGGAACTAGTCGATATTTTTAAAAAAAGAACAAGACACCCCATGCGGCCCAGGTCCTCGGATATTATAGAAAGGATCTTTCCTGACTTCAAGGCTATTGAAGGGACAGGGGGATCGCTTGTGGCAGGCACATGCACCTTCCATGACAAGGACCTCTACATAATCGGACAACAGAAACCGAAGCCTGCCGATCTTAAAAGTCAGGCAGACCTGAATAAGCGGAACTACGGCATGCTGACATCCGATGATCATTCTCTAATTCTATCGATATTAAAAAAGGCCAGGTTAAGAGACCCGGATGACACGTATATATTCTGTATGGTTGACACCTATGGCGCGGACATATCCATGGATTCGGCTCAGCATTTCCAGGCATTCTTTATCGCACAACTGATAAAGGAGTTTCTGACCATACCTTTAAGGACCATATCATTGGTGCTCGGGGAGGGAGGAAGCGGAGGCGCCCTAGCCATTCAATTCACTGATATAAGGGGCCAGATGGATGACGCCCTGTATGCAACCGCCCCGCCTGAAAGTATGGCCTCCATTATTTTCAGGGATGCTACACGTATCAATGATGCGCTTACGATCCTAAAGCCTACGGCAAGAGAACTGAAAGGGCTGGATGTTATAGACCGGATCGTCCCGACACCTGATGATGTTACGGACAGCCAGGAGATATCCGAAAATATAGAGCATTTCCTGGCCAAGGCAGTTAAGGACCTTTCCAGGGTCAGGATATCCAGACTTTTAAAGAAAAGGGCGGCAAGGGCAAGGAAATACGGTGTAAATAAAGAGACCGGCGCATTTCATGAGTTCAAGCGTTATCTGGAAAAACCCATAAAGAAGTTTTTTAT
>JAFGIC010000005.1 GCA_016929815.1 Deltaproteobacteria bacterium | reverse complement strand
TTTCATTCTCAGGGGTTTAAAGGCAAAAGCGGCGTACCGGTTGTATTTATAATAAAAATCATTGATCTTTATCCCCAACGGGTTGGACAACAAAAAATAATCCCTTATATTGATGCTTATGTTCATAAGCGGGTTTTGATTTAAGGGGTTTTGTTTCAGCAGGGTTGACCATAGGATTGACAGCGCTATCAGGGGGACAAGCAGGATTACAGCGTTTAACAGGCTTTTCCCACCAGGTCCGGAAGTCAGCCGTCGGCCAGAACTGACCGTAACAACAACCGGTACAATTATAAAATAGGATGAAGCTATCGGGGAAAAGCCCCGCGCGTTCACTCCTGCAAGGCATGCAAGCCATATCAGAAAAAAGGGTATCAGGGCAAGCCTGTTCTTTCTGAGGATGTTTATCCATATCCAGATCGCTGCCAGGGTGATAAGGGTGAGTGATGTCCCTACGGTAAGGGTAAAGAAAAGGCCGCCCCAGAAGGCGCTGCCGAAATCCTTAAGGGTGTGGAGGATGATACTGTTGGGCACAATAAGATAGCCGGATTCTTTAATTATTGTCAGACTGTAGTAGAGTTCAATATTGGAGAGATAGACGTGTATAAAGCCCAGGACCTGTGATATAAACAGGCCGGCGAAAATAGAACCGGTCGGTAAAATTCTTCTGTCTTCCATCGGATCCCCGTGATTTTTTGATACGCCTTCAAATATATTGACCAACCAGATAAATATGTATTGAATATCATAGATGATTGAGGTTTATCAAGCCGTTGTTTGTCAACTTTTAGCCCCAATGGAGCGGGAGTAGATTTACCTTGACTTTTAAACGTGTTCTCGTCTATGAAATTAATAATTATCCAGGCGCTCTTATGAGCTTAAAAGGGAACCCCGTGAGATTCGGGGACGGGCCCGCCGCTGTAACTCCTCCCTGTACAACCAAAACAGGGGACCTCTTCAGCACTTGTGAGTCACTGTCCTGCAAAAAAGGGACGGGAAGGCCGCTGAAGGGGAGGAGAAGTCAGAAGACCTGACCTGGGGTGACGCCCGGACTCCGCGGACAGAGACAGGGCAAAGGATCATGAGGATAAAAAAGGGACATCCCCGGATCGATGGAATCGGTCCGGGGATTTTTTTATTTTATAGGATGCATGATGGGGATGCGGTTTTTTAAAAAGATATTTCTTGCAGTAATGATGCCGGTTGTTACCCTGTTATTGGCGTGGCCTTATAATGTAGGAGCCGCGACCTTCATAGACGCGATAGGAGCGGAGGTAAATCTTGACAATAACCCTGTCCGTATTGTGCCTCTGGCCCCGAGCCTGACTGAGATTTTGTATTATCTGGGCCTGGGTGACAGGGTTGTAGGTGTGACGACCTATAGCAACTATCCGCCTGATGCCAGGGAAAAGCCCGGAATCGGGAGCTATATGAACCTGAATGTTGAGAGTATCATCAGCCTTTCTCCCGACCTTGCCATAGGCACAAAGGACGGCAACAGCAGGGAGGACGTGGAACTCCTGAAGGAGGCTGGCATTCCCTTGTATGTAGTGAATCCCAGAAATGTAATGGAGGTTATTGAAACAATAGAGGAGATAGGCGATGTCTGCGGCGTCACGGGAAAGGCACTTAAGCTGACAGAGGGACTGACAGCAAGGCTTAAAAGGGTTGAGGCCCTTACAGCTTCATCCCAAAGGCCTGTAGTCTTTCTGCAGATCAATCTGAGGCCTGTTATGACGGTGAATAAAAACACCTTTCACAATGATATCATCAGGCTCGCGGGAGGGATAAACATGACCGCTGATGAGTCTGTAACATACCCCAGGCTCGGCATTGAGGAGGTAATCAGGAGAGGTCCCGATATTATCATCATATCATCCATGGAGAGGGGAGGGGAGTTTGAAGAGGCAAAGAAGGAATGGATGACATGGACCTCAGTCCCGGCTGTAAAGAACAACAGGATCTATCTGTTTGAATCAGACCTCCTGGACCGCCCTTCACAGAGGCTCATAGACGGCCTGGAGGCCATGGCAAGGCTGATTCATCCGGAGATAGAGTGGGATAAACGGTTAAAATGATGGAAAACTACAGAAAAAATATTTTAACACCCTCGAGGGTCATAACCCTGTCCCTTATCATGCTGGGTGTACTGGCGCTGGTAACGGCTGCCTCCCTCGCGCTCGGGACGGCTGATGTCTCCTTAAAGGATATCCTTGAGATACTTACAGGAACCGCGCCCAAGGATGACCCGGCCAGGCTGATTATATTAAGGATAAGGCTCCCGAGGATCTTGCTTGCAGGGCTTGTGGGCTTTGCCCTATCCGTCGGAGGCGTTGTATTCCAGGCCATATTGAGGAATCCCCTTGCGGATCCCTTTATTCTGGGGGTCTCAAGCGGCTCGGCCTTCGGTGCGGTCATCGCCATAGCCCTGGGCCTCGGCTTCAGCTTGGGCGTGCCTGTATTGTCCTTTGCAGGCGCCCTGTTTACCATTTACCTGGTGATGGCCATAGGGTCCAGGAAAATAGGCATGGAATCGTCAACCATACTCCTGACCGGTGTGATCATAAACGCCTTTTTCACCGCCATCATAATGTCCTTTATCTCGGTTTCCAGCGACGACAGACTCCATACCATGCTCTTCTGGCTATACGGCGATCTCTCCCAGGGCAAATACGGACAGTTGCTGATCATTGCGCCCTTTATTATTGTGTCGTCGATCATACTCTTTGCCTTCTCCAGGGACCTGAATATCATTACAACAGGAGAGGAGAACGCGGCCCAGCTTGGCGTCGAGGTTGAATGGGTAAAAAAGGTGAGTCTTGTTATCGTGAGTCTGATAATGGGTCTTGTAGTGGCCTTTTCGGGTCTCATAGGCTTTGTGGGGCTGATTGTACCCCATCTTGCAAGGATGGCATTCGGTTCGGATCACCGCGTGCTTATACCCGCGGCATCCATCGGCGGCGCCATATTCCTGATCGCAGCCGATACCCTGGCAAGGACGATTATATCCCCGAGTGAACTGCCTGTGGGCGTTATAACAGCGTTCATGGGCGCCCCCTTTTTTATAATCCTTCTGAAGAAGAGAGGCAGCCAGTGGATCCGGTCATGAGACTTGACAATATAGGCTTTCATTATGGAAAGGAATGGTCCCTGATGGGCATTGATTTATCCCTGCGTTCCGGGGAGATCCTGGGCATACTGGGGCCGAACGGTTCGGGGAAAAGCACGTTGCTGAAGATTATGGACGGCATTATCAACCCCATTGAAGGGGAGATAAGCATTGATAACAGGCCCTTCCGCGATATAAAGAGATCCGAGTTTGCCAGACAGGTGGCCATGGTGGCACAGGAAAACCATTTCAGATTCTCTTTTACAGCGGCTGAGGTGGCTCTTATGGGGCGGTACCCGCATCTCAGGAGACTTCAGTTTGAGGGAATCAGGGACATGGAGATCGCCTTTAACGCCCTGAAGTCAACCCAAACGCTTCACCTGGCTGATCGTTCCATACATGACCTGTCAGAGGGAGAAAAACAGAGGGTCTTTATTGCCAGGGCGCTTGCCCAGGAACCCAGGATTATCCTCCTGGATGAGCCCACGTCTTTCCTGGATCTGAAATTCAAGAGGGAGATTTTCATGCTTATCTCGACCCTGTGCAGGGAAAAGGATATCAGCGTGGCGCTGGTTTCACATGACATAGACCTTACGGCCCAGTACTGTCACAGAGTCGTGATGCTCAAAAACGGACAGGTGCATGCCGAAGGTCCGCCGGATGAGGTCATCACGGTCGCCAATATTGAAAAGGTATATGAATGTCCCGTCACAGTGGACATGAATCCAACCTCAGGGCGGCCAAGGGTGAGTATAATATAATGGCAAAGAAGATCATGTTTCTGGGGACAGGCAGCGATGTTGGAAAGTCTGTCGCAGTAACCGCATTCTGCAGGATATTCAAGAGAAGGGGATTTAAGGTCACACCTTTTAAGGCCCAGAATATGTCCAACAATTCCTATATCACGATTGAAGGAGGAGAGATAGGCAGGGCGCAGGCGGTTCAGGCGGAAGCGGCAAAGGTCTTGCCTTCAGTGCATATGAACCCGGTTCTATTAAAGCCATCTTCGATGCTGGGTTCTCAGATCGTGCTTCAGGGCAGTGTCTTCGGAAATATGAATGCAAAGGCCTATGAGGCATTCAAGCCCAGGCTCAGGGCTGCGGTGATGGAATCATTCGGACAGCTTGAAAGGGAATATGACCTTATCGTAATGGAGGGAGCGGGCAGCTGCTGCGAGATGAATCTCAAGGAAAACGACATAGTCAACCTAAGCATGGCAGAGGCGGTAAATGCCCCCTGTGTGCTTGTGGCGGACATTGACAGGGGAGGCGTCTTTGCCCAGATCATCGGTACCTATAATCTGATGTCCCGGAAGGAAAGGGGGATAATTGCCGGTTTCCTGATAAATAAGTTCAGGGGGGATCCCGCGCTCTTTGCATCCGGCATTGAATATATTGAGAAAAAGACCGGCAAACCCGTGCTGGGACTTGTCCCCTGGTTTAATGACATCCGTATTGATCAGGAAGATTCCGTCGCCATACAGGATGACAGGAGGATAATAAGACCGGCAGGAAGAAGCACGGTAAACATTGCGGTGGTCAGGCTCCCCTGCGTGTCCAATTTTACCGACATGGAGGCATTGTCCGGTGAAAGAGATGTGGTGCTGAACTATCTTATCAGGCCATCTGAATTATCTGAGGACTATGATTGTCTGATAATTCCAGGGACAAAAAACGTCATGGAAGATGCGGCATGGATATCACGCACCGGATGGAAAAGGGCTGTAAGACATTTTGCTGAAAAGGGGACGGTTGTAGGGATATGCGGAGGATATCAGCTCATGGGCATGAGGATATCTGACCCGCATGGGGTTGAGTCCGCGGAGATGTCCGTAAAGGGCATTGGGCTTTTGCCGGTGGAGACCGTCCTGGAGAGGGAAAAGACCGTGAGGAAGGTCTCAGGGCGATGCATGCCTGACGGACACAGGGTGACGGGCTATGAGATACACATGGGGCAGACTTACAGCATGGGAGCAAAGGGAGAACCGTGGCTCAGCATCAGTGAGCCAGGTGAAAAGACGGCATGGGAGGAAGGCTGCGCTATTGAAGACGGACGCATTGCAGGGACATATGTACATGGTATATTTGACAGCCCCTCCTTCAGGGCGGGGTTTCTTAATATTCTTAGAAGGGGCAAGGGGATAACGGAGAAAAGGGCGGGCGCAGGCCCGGGCTCGAGGTCACGCCGGTATGACAGGCTGGCGGATCATTTTGAAGGATATTGTGATGTGGATAAGATCTCGTCCGCAATAGGGATCTAGGGTTTAGAGGGAGTTATGAAAAGCATGCCTGAATCTCAGGAGAAGGAAATTGTTCGATAGAGAATTTGAAAACGGATGCGTACTTATCCTCGGCGGGGCAAAGAGCGGCAAGAGCACACTTGCCTTGAGACTTTGCGAAGATATGGAACGCAGTCTTATATTTTTTGCCACTGCCGAGGCACGTGACGCGGAGATGGAGGAGCGCATAGGACGTCACAGGTCCGAGAGGGGCGATAGATGGACGACAGTGGAAGAGCCCCTTGAACTCAGGTCACGTATTAAGGAACTGGACAGAGAAGACACGGTTATACTTGTGGACTGTCTTACACTGTGGCTCAGCAACCTGTTCATGAGGCATGAAGATGATCGTGAAGAGATATACAGACAAATAAATGGACTTGCAGACGGACTTAAAGGCCTCAAGGGGGTCGTTGTCCTTGTAAGCAATGAGGTGGGTGAGGGTATTGTGCCTGAAAACAGGCTGGCGCGTGATTTCCGGGACGCGGCAGGTTATATGAATCAGCATATGGCGGCTGTTGCGAGAAAGGTTATTGTAACCTTCGCGGGACTGCCGATGATTTTGAAAGATGAGTAAAATATGAAAGGATACATACAGGTCTATACAGGTGACGGCAAGGGAAAGACAACCGCTGCCATTGGTCTGGCGATAAGGGCCGCGGGAGCGGGATTAAAGGTGTTTTTTGCCCAGTTCGTAAAGGGGATGAAATACAGCGAACATAAGGCGCTTGAGCGTTTCAGCGATCTTATCACAATCAGGCAATACGGAAGAAACTGCTTTATAATTGATGAGCCTGATGCAGAGGATATCAGAATGGCGAGGGAAGGACTTTCAGAGGTCAGGGATGTAATGATGTCCGGGAGGTTTCAGGTCATTGTGCTGGACGAAGCAAATATAGCAACCCGTTACAGGCTTTTTTCCGTGGAAGACCTGCTTGACTTCATCAGGGTCAAACCGGATGACGTGGAGCTTGTCATAACAGGCAGAAATGCGGATGCAAGGGTTATTGAGGCGGCAGAACTTGTTACCGAGATGAAAGAGATAAAGCACTATTATCAAAGGGGCGTTATAGCCAGGGACGGGATAGAAAAGTAGAGATAAACAGGAGATCAGAAGATGTTGAATCGAATAATAAGTGAAATACAGCCCCTTTCAAAGTCATGGTATGACAAGGCATGGGCGAGGCTTGATAACCTCAGCAAGCCGAAGCGAAGCCTGGGCGTGCTTGAGGATATAGCAGCACGTGTCGTGGCTGTCAGGGAAGAGGAAAGGCCTGTTCTTGATAAAAAGGCCGTATTTGTATTTGCAGGAGACCACGGTGTCGTGGCAGAGGGCGTAAGCGCCTATCCCCAGGAGGTTACAGGGGCAATGGTCAGGAATTTCCTGAAAGGAGGCGCGGGCATAAACGTCCTTGCACGCAGGGCAGGGGCCGAGGTAAGCGTGATTGATATAGGCATGAAGGAGGATATAAGGGATCTTGAGCGCCTTGTAAGGAGAAATGTGAAGAGGGGCACTGATAACATGGCAGAGGGGCCTGCCATGACCGTTGAAGATGCGGAGAAGGCCGTTAATGTGGGGATTAAAATCGCACTTGAGGCAGGGGATCAGGGAAAGAAGATGATCGCTACAGGCGAGATGGGCATAGGAAACACAACGCCATCGTCCGCGCTTTTTTCAGTGCTCCTGCCTGCCGATGTAAGGGATGTCACGGATAAGGGCACAGGGCTTGAGGATGAGGCAATAAGAAAAAAGGCGGAGGTAATTGAAAAGGCCATTGCAAAGAACCGTGATACCATGCGCGATCCCCTATCCGTGCTTGCCGCAGTGGGCGGGCTTGAAATAGCAGGTATATGCGGCCTCTGCCTTGGCGGGGCCGCAAGACGACTGGCGGTTGTAGTGGACGGTTTCATATCATCTGCGGGCGCCCTGGTTGCCATGAGGATGTGTCCGGCGGTCAGGGAATACCTATTCTTCAGCCATAGGTCCTATGAAAAGGGTCACAGGATGCTGTTTGAAAAGGAAGGTCTCAGACCGATACTGGACCTTGACCTCAGGCTGGGCGAGGGCACGGGCGCGGCCATTGCCATGCAGATCATTGAAGACGCCCTTGCCGTATATAACGAGATGGCGACCTTTGATGATATTGATATAGAGCCGGGCGCTTGATATATGGGAATAAAGGGATTGACAGCAGCCATACAAACCCTGACATCCATCCCCATGCCCGGAAAGGGGGATAAAGACCTGTCTCTAGCGCTCCCCTGGTTTCCCGTAGTGGGGCTGCTCCTGGGCATTGTCCTATGGATTGCAGGGTTCCTGTGGGCGCTGCTCCCCTTTTCCGGGTGGTCGTTCGGTTGCGCAATGCTCCTGGTGATACTTGATGTATTGTTGACAAGGGGCCTTCACCTGGACGGACTGGCCGACTGGGCCGACTCTATGGGAGGGTTCGGCAGGGACAGGCGTCTTGCTATCATGAAGGATACATCTGTTGGGGTATTCGGGACCATTGCCGTTTTATTATGTCTGATATCAAAGTTGGTTATCTTTGAAAGGCTCTTTTCTTCAGAGACATTTCTATGGATTGTGCCGGTTATGGTGCTATCCAGGGCCATGATGACGGAACTCATAGCCACACTCCCCTATGCAAGGAGCAGCGATGGGATGGCAAGGCCCTTTGTGGAAAATGCGGGCAAGGGAAAGCGGATCAGCTCACTTATTATTGCCGGCAGCCTTTGCCTGATATCCGGTCCTGCGGGCCTTGCCCTGTTGATTATTGCATGGTCTGTCACCATGATTTACAGGGTCTATTGCCTTAAGAAGTTCGGGGGCATCACCGGCGACCTGCTTGGCGCTGCTGATGAGATAAATGAAGTGATACTGATGGCCCTGTGCGCGTTGCCGGGGCAATATATGTCCGTTCTCATGGGCTGGGGGTGGCTGTCATGAATGCTAACGACAAAGCCGGTCCCCCGGCTGACGGATATCTTCACGGCGGCGATCCCTCGAAAGATATGGCGAGGTTAGGTCTTACGCTAAAGAAAGTGACCGATTTCAGCACAAATCTTAATCCGCTGGGCATACCGCCCGTTATCAGAGACCATTGGCCTGAATTGCTTGATGCTGTCAGAGATTATCCTTCAGTTGAAGGAAACGGCATTGCGCGCTTTTACAGAGAAAGGTTCGGCATCCATCAAAAAAATATCCTCCCGGGCAACGGTTCAACTGAGCTTATATATCTCATTTACCGCGTCATGAGACCTGGGCGTGTCCTTATTATCTCACCTTCCTTCCATGATTATTACAGGGCAGCCGTGCTTGCCGGAGCGGATGTTGCGTTGTTTCATTTGTCGGAGGACAATGAATTTACTGACATCGATCCCGCAGCATTGACAGAAGCCTGCAAGGACGTGGATGCAATATGGATAGGGAGGCCAAACAATCCCACCGGCGCTATGATCGCGAGGGAGATTCTTACCGATCTTTGCGGTATGTTCCCCGACAAATGGTTTATCCTGGATGAGGCATTCATACAGTTCATCGACAATTGGGAAGAAGAGACCTTCATGTTCGGGGAAAAACCGGATAATCTAATCGTCATCCATTCCCTGACAAAGTTCTACGGCCTTGCGGGTCTCAGGATGGGCGGTGTCATCGCCGGCACGGACATTATATTAAAGATCAGGTCCATGAAGGAGCCATGGACAATAAACGGTATCGCGGAGAGGGCTGCCCCCATGCTGATGGAATGCGCGGATTATGAGTCGGAGACGCGCGCCTATATTTCTTTTGAACGTGAAAGGATTATTGGACGCCTGAATAAGGCAAGGTGCATAAGGGCCTTTACATCAAAAACGAATTTTATACTTTGCAAATGGACAAGGACAGGGAACCTGGATGACCTCTTAAGCCGTCTCTTGAAAAACAGGCTTTATGTCCGTGACTGCCGAAATTTTACGGGCCTTAAGGACAATTATTTCAGGATCGGTTTAAGGACGCGGGAGGAGAATGAATTGTTGATATCCGTGATAGAGTCATAAAACGGCATGGAGACATCCTCAGTCATAATTATAGCCTTTATTATCGACGGCATTATAGGCGATCCCCAATACAGGCTTCACCCCGTAAGGTTAATGGGAAAAGGGATCGAACTGTGTCTCAGGCTGCTTAAAGGGCTCAGGCTGAAGGGCAGGGCCGGCGGCGTGCTCCTGACCCTGTTGACGGCCGTTTCATCTGTCGGCGTTTACCTCAGCATCCGTTTTGCTCTCGTTAAGATACACTGCATTGCCGCATACTTCTTCGATCTTTTTATCTGCTATTCATGTATTGCGCTCAGGGACCTTTTTGATCACATAGCGCCGGTAGCAAAGGCGCTGGAATCGGGAGACCTTCCTGCCGCAAGAAAGGCCGTCGGGATGGTTGTGGGCCGTGACGTGAACTCCCTTGATATTGCCGGTGTTACAAGGGCGGCCATTGAAACCATGGCTGAGAATTTTGTTGACGGCTTCCTGTCGCCCGTATTCTGGTATGCGGCAGGTTCAATGACAGGGATGCTTGCGGGCGTTCATCCGGTGCCAACGGGCATATCCTTCATGCTCATCTTCAAGACCGCGAGCACTCTTGATTCCATGATAGGATACAAGAATGAGGAATTCATAGGCATAGGCTGGGCAGGGGCAAGGCTGGATGATGTCATGAATTTTATCCCGGCGCGCGTCTCTTTGATTATACTCTTTATCGGAGCATGGCTGAACCGTCAAAGATCCGTTGACGGCATGCGTACTGCGCTGAGGGACAGACTGAAACACGATTCGCCCAATTCCGCCCATTCTGAGAGCTTTGTAGCAGGGGCATTGAATGTCCGGCTCGGCGGCCCTACGATATACCATGATGGGGTCAAAGACAAACCCTGGCTCGGAGGTGAGTACGGCGATCCCGGCATAAAGCATATCCCCATGACCGTAAGATTGATAAGAACCTCATCGTGGGTCACTATGATTATTTTGTGTCTGCTGTCACTTGCAAGGTAGGAAATTATGAAAAGATCATTCTGCATGCATGAAAACCATTTCATTGACAGTGAAAAGATAAATTTTTATTATTTCTCTTAATGGAAAAAGCTAACAGATTATACATTGTAAGACACGGTCAGATCATCGGACATGAAAAATATCCGGCAAACGGCCATACCGATGTGGATATAACCGAGGCAGGCCGGCTGCAAATGGAACAACTCGCGGTGCGCCTCATCGATAGTGAAATAAATGTTATATATTCAAGTGATCTACAAAGGACAAAAAAGGGCGCCGGAATAATCGGCAGACATCATGCTGTTCCGTACAAATCAGTGTCTGAATTCCGTGAACTTTTTTTCGGTCTTTGGGAAGGTCTCACAATGGAAGAGATCATCAGGGATTTTCCCGGAGAGCTTGATAAGCGAAAAAACAACATTGCCGACTTTAGGCCTCCAGGAAACGGCGAGAGCATCAGGGATCTTTCTGAAAGGGTTATCCCCCGGTTCATGAATATGCTGAGAGATGAAAAGGGAAAGAATATACTCCTGGTCGGCCATGGTGTAGTAAACCGCATAATCCTCTGCCATGTGCTCGGCATTGATCTCTCGAAGGTATTTAACATACAACAGGATTACGGATGCCTGAATATCATTGATTACTTTCCTGATCACACCCTTGTCAGGCTGATCAACGGATGAAAATATGGCGCAGACTTGCTGCGCCGGAAATTTTTGTGAGGGAATAAAGACCCTGACAAGTTGTTATTATGTCGACGATTTATTGCCTTTTTTGATAATCCATTAAACAATGGTCCTATGCAAAATCCTAAAGGGACATTACGCTACCGAATTAACCTGCAATCTCTTCGTCGGTAAGATAGCAGGCGGGATCGGGCGCCCACAGGTCTCCGGTTGCCGCCTCGGCCCTGACACGGAAATTTCCTCCGCATACGTCAAGCCACCGGCACGAGGCACAGCGTCCCTTAACGTGCTGCTTCTTGTCCTTCAGGCTTGCCATCAGAGGGTTTGAGAGGTCTGTCCAGATCTCGCTGAATGGGCGTTCCAGGACATTCCCGAAGGTGTAGTGCCTCCAGAACTGATCGGCATGAACGGCTCCGTCCCAGCTTATGCAGCCGATTCCCCTGCCGGAGCTGTTGCCCTCGTTCATCCTGAGGAGTTCCAGGACCTCTCCGGCCCTTGGATTTTCTTCCTTCAGCATCCGCAAATAGACATAGGGTCCGTCCGCATGATTGTCAACGGTCAGTATTTCCTTGGGTTTTCCGTTATCATGGAGCGTTTTGGTCCTGTCTATAATAAGATCCAGGGCTGTCCTGGATTCCTCGTGGGAAAGGTCCTGGTCGATAAGCTGGGAACCGCGGCCTGCATAGACAAGGTGATAGAAGCAGGCCCTTGGTATCTCCATCTCCTCAAGGAGGTCAAAGATGGGGTTTATTTCACCATAATTCATACGGTTCATGGTAAAACGGAGACCGACCTTTATGCCGGCGTCCTGGCAGTTCCTTATACCTGCAAGGGCGGCTCTGAAGGCCCCTTTTGTATTCCTGAAACGATCATTGACTTCTTCCATGCCGTCCAGGCTTACTCCTACATAGGAAAGACCGATAGATTTGAGGTCTCTTGCCTTTTTCCCCGTGATAAGGGTGCCGTTAGTGGAGATGACTGCCCTCATTCCCTTGTCCACGGCGTAGGCGGCAAGATCCGTAAGATCGGGCCTCATTAGAGGCTCTCCCCCTGAAAATAGTATTACAGGAGAGCCGAATGCAGCAAGGTCGTCAATAACCGCCTTTGACTCTTTGTTTGACAGCTCTTTTTCACTGGGCCTTTTCACGGCGCGGGCATAACAGTGCACGCAATTAAGGTTGCATGCCTGAGTGATATTCCACACGACCACCGGCTTTTTATCGCTTGAGAATTGAAGAAGGTGAGATGGGAGCCTGGCCGAATCCCTGTTGTAACGCAGGGCGTCGGAAGGCTCAACTGTTCCGCAATATAGTTTTGAAATGCCTATCATTCTGTTCTGAAATGCTCCCTGTAGTATTTTTTCAACATACCGTTGATATATTCCTCCATATTGATTATAGCCTCGGAGCTGAGGACAAACTCATCTATCCCGGAGCGGTCCTTGACAAGCTTCAGGCCGTACTCAAGCTTTTTTGCCAGATAGAACGTATAGGGACCGGGGTCCCTGCCGGCCTCAATCGCCTGTCTTATAATGCTGTCAATGGCACTCTCGTCAAAGATGATCTTTACGTCAAGTTTATCGGACAGCAGCTCCTCTTCCTGTTTGACCTCCTTATGCATACGGATAAAATCTTCAAAGGCCGTGTTTATATCTGAGGTGGTCTTATAATAGAGTTCCGCGATAATCTCTCTTCTTTCCCTGTACATGTCAAGACCTGACATATGACGAAAATCATCCTCTCTTGATGTTATAAATCCTATTATATCCTCAAGTTCCTTTTTTCGCATATCTTCAAATGCTGCCAGGAGTTCCGGAGAATCGGGGTTTTCAATTATGGATTTAAGGGTATCTTCGGGATCGTCAACCAGGTCAGGGGTTACAAGAAGCCTTTTAATATTTGTAGAGGGAAGGTGCTTTTCAAAGGGTATGAGCACCTTTTCAATGGCGCTGACAAGGCCCCTGGCGCCTGTTTTTTCCTCGGCGGCCATCTCGGCGATCTTTATCAATGCATCATCCTGAAACTTGACGTCTATACCGTAGGCCCTGAAATCCTGCCTCTTGCTTACAATTATGGGGTTGTTCGGGTTCTTCAATATCTCAACAAAGTCGTCCTTTGTCAGTTCATCAAGCACGACGATAACGGGGAGCCTTCCCACAAATTCCGTTTCAAAACCGAATTCAACAAGATCGCGGGCCGTGACCTGCTTAAGTATCTCCCAGGGCACCTCCTGTGATCTGACGTCTGCTTCAAAACCTATACCCTGTTTCTGAAGCCTCTTTTTGATTATGTCTGCCAGATCGCCGAAGGCCCCGCTCATGATAAAAAGTATATTCTTGGTGTTTACAACCCTCTTTTCCTTTTTGCCGGTGCGCCTGAAATGTTCTATTGCCTGAATCTGGGATACTGCGTCATGGGGGACCTTGAGATCCACGTCGGTCTCCTCCATGGGTTTAAGTAGGGCGCGCTGGACGCCCGTGCGCGATACATCATGCCCGATAATATTCTTCGCAGAGGCTATCTTGTCGATCTCATCGATATAGATGATCCCATTTTCAGCAAACTCAATATCATCATTGGCCTCATAGACAAGATCGCGTATAAGATCCTCCACATCGCCTCCCACGTATCCGGTCTCGCTGAATTTAGTGGCATCGCCCTTGACCAAAGGCACGCCGAGTTTCTGGGCTATGAGTTTTATCATGTATGTCTTGCCCACACCGGTGGGTCCGATCATAAGGACATTATTCTTAATCATTCCTACTCCCGTGCTTTTTTTCTTGCCGGAGAATTTTTTCAGATAATTTGCCCTGTTAAAATGTGTGCAGATCTTTGTGGCAAGGACCGCTTTCGCGTGTTTTTGTTTGACCACAAATGTGTCAAGAAATGCCTCAAGCTCTTCAGGAAGCATGTCAAAGGATGTGTGCGATTCCTTGCCTTCTCCCGTAAAACCCTCTTCTGTTTCATCTTCCTGGCTCTTGGGAAAAAGAAAGGGGGATATTATCTTTATACGGTTGCCGTATTTTTTCGACAAATATTCGCTTAATTCTCTTTCGAGCTCCTGCTGGTTCGGTAGTCTCTCGCCTTCTCTGTCGTTTTTTATCTCTTTATCTTCCATTTTTGCCTCTTTGTTAAACCTCAAATTCCATGGAACTTGCTGTTAATCTTCATCATTTCTGTAAATTCTTCCCCGTTTATTTTCCATTCCTAACCGGTTTATGAAACAATATATCCATTAAAATAAAAGATTTCAACCCCTCGTAACATTTCGGTTACTCTATTGACTCATGGTTTTAATTCAATTAGAGTTAAATTGTCTTTATAGATAATCGTGTTTGCGGGCCAATTTTATAAATATATTTACAAGGAGCGCCAGATGATCTCTCGCCTGGAAATAAGGCTTAAAAATGAATTATCAGACCCGGAAGGAAGGACCGTAAAAAGGAAGGCAGAGGACTATTTCGGCATTAAAATAAAAGACCTGCGCGTCATCAGGGTCCTGACTATAGACTCCTCGCTGAATAGCGATCAGCTGGAAAAGATAAGACAGGACATTTTCACGAACCCTGTGACCGAAGAATCCTCATATTCGCCCATGGCCGGGGAATTTGACTGGCTGATCTGGGTGGGTTTCAGGCCCGGCGTAAGAGATACGGCAGGAAGCACTGCCATGGAGGCCATAGAGGACCTTCTTCATACTAAATTCCAGGGTGAAGAGGCGGTCTATACATCAAAACTATACGAGATCCGCGGGAGATTGAATAAGAAACAGGTGGGGGTTATTGCTGATGAGATCCTGTCAAATGACATTATCCAGCAGTACAGGCTTTATCCCAGGAAGAAATGGGACCCTGATCAGGGCATAGGCATTATTATCCCGAAGGTGATGCTTAATCATGTGCCTCAGGTGAGCGCCATAGCAATCGGCAGCGACCGGGAATTGAAGGAAATCTCCATAAAAAGGAACCTTGCACTTCAGGACTCCGACATACCCACGATCAGGGCATATTATCTTCGAGATGATGTCGTAAGCGAGAGAAGAAAATATGGTCTGGATCTGCCCACGGATGTTGAACTGGAATACATTGCCCAGTCCAGGAGCGACCACTGCAACCATAATACATTCAGGGGGCTTTTCCATTACCATGACCTGTCAACAGGGCAAAAGGAGACAGTCAATAATCTTTTCAAGACATGCATCGAGGCGCCCACGCTGGAGGTTAAGGAGAAAAAGAACTGGGTAATTTCGGTCCTGTGGGACAATGCCGGCGTCGCAAGGTTCGACGAAAATTACAATTATACCATTACGGGAGAAACCCATAACAGCCCGTCCAACATGGAGGCATATGGCGGCGCTATTACCGGTATCGTAGGCATATACAGGGACCCGCTGGGGACAGGGAAGGGTTCGAAGCTGATAATGGGCATGTACGGCTATTGCGTCGGCCATAGGGATTATGACGGCGAACTGAGGCCGCGCCTTCATCCCAGGAGGCTC
>JAFGIC010000224.1 GCA_016929815.1 Deltaproteobacteria bacterium | reverse complement strand
TTATTCTGGATTCTGACTCCTGTATTCTCTTTTCTCCATAATCTATTTTTTCATCATTTCATCTATCTTCCTGATCATGACCGTCAGATATCTTGCGAATTCCGCTCCGTCCTCAAACCTGTCTTTGGGATCCTTTTCAAGGGCCTTGTCAAGGACCTGTTCACATACCTTTGGCACTTTGGGATTTATCTCCCTGATGGAGGGATGTTTAACCTGAGTTATCTCATAGAGCAGGTTGGTTATATTCTTGCCGTGAAAGGGCACCTGCCCGGTCAGCATCTCGAACATGACCGCTCCGAGTGAAAAAAGATCCGACCTTCCGTCTATATCCTGTCCGTTTATCTGTTCCGGTGACATATAATTGGGCGTCCCCAGGATCACACCGCTCTTGGTCTGGGTGGCTGAGACGGCCTTTGCAATCCCGAAATCAGTTACCTTGACCTTCCCGTTTTTTAGAAGCATTATATTCCCAGGTTTGATATCCCTGTGAATTACCCCCTGCTTATGGGAATAATCCAGTGCCAGTGCTACCTCGCTGATGATATAAAGTATCTTTCTCAGGGGAAGTATGGATCCGGGGTTGCAATGTTTTCTAAGGTCAACTCCTTCAAGGTATTCCATTGCCAGATAGGTAAGGTCATAGTCTTCGCCCACGTCAAAGATAGAGACAATGGCCGGGTGTGACAACTTGCCGGCGATTTCCGCTTCTTGTAAGAAACGCGCTTTGATCTCCTTGACCCGGTCTTCCTCAAATTCATCTGAAAACCGGATGGTCTTAATGGCTATCCGGCGCTGTATCTTGGGATCATTGGCCTCGTAAACGATCCCCATGGCACCCTGGCCTATTTCCCTGATTATCTCATAGCGTCCCACTGTGGGCTTGATCTCAAGGTCCTCGACAACAAGTATCTTGTCTTCCTTTTTGGCCAGGCCGCTTAAGGGGACGGCGTCAATTGCCTTTAAAAGCTTAGGGATGCGTTCTTTCAGATCCCTGAACTCGGGATCATTTGAGGCAATATACTCATATACCGCCACTGACTTGTTGATCATCCTTTTCCGTTCATAGTCAAGCCCCAGGTTGTAGATGACATCCTTCATGGAGCCGTCAAGAGGGCATTTCCTGAATTTTTCAAAGGCAAGGTCGAGGAGACCCTGACTCTGAAAACTGAGACCCAGCATCCTGTTGGATTCGACCATTTCTTTTGATCTTGCGCCGAGGGTCTTCTGGCTGACAATAATATCCCGTATCGAAAGTTCAGTATAAAGGGTTATGAGGGCCAGATATATATATACGGTCTTGAACCATATATCAAAGGCTACAAAAAATATTACGCCGGTAAGCAGGACAAAGATGCAAAATCCTCCGACAATACTGATGCGATTGATCTGATTTGTATGAGGAAGGACAAATGAACAGAACACAATAATAAAAAGCAGAAAGATCATCTCAACAAATACCATGGATGCGGGGCGTATCAGGTATCTGCCGGTTAAAAGGTTTTCAATAACATTTGCCGTAAATTCCACTCTCGGCATTGAATGGTCAACAGGCGTGTCAACCTTGGGGCCGTCCTCGGCTGTATAACCGATAAGGACGATCTTATCATTAAAAACTGTGGGGACCTTTTTGACGTTAAGTATATTAACAAAGGAATAATCCGGGAATGAACCGGTGGCGCCCTTGAATTTGATAAGCATTTCACCCTTGTCGGCAGGGATTTTTGTGCCGGCTACCTGAAGTTTATTGTTCTTTACATTCAATGCCTGGTGATTTTCACCAAGGTAGTCCAGCGCTATCCTGAATGCCATTGAAGGTATGAAATTGCCCTGGTAATCGAAGAAAAGGAGATGTATCCGGCCGCTCATAGCCTTGACGGGTGAAAGATTTATGTGGCCCAGGCCGTGACTGCCCTCAGCGAGCTCCTGAAACGGGGTCGTCAGTTTTTCAACGGTTGTCAGATTTTTCTTGATAAACCCGGAGTCTGGATGGGGCAGCAAGTTTTTGGATAAAAAGTTATCGCTCGGCAAGGTCAGATTTACCTTGTACTCCCCCGGGGTGCCGGAGACCGGCATGATTATGTTGCCGCTGTCTTTTACAACACGGACAAGGGCGCTGTCATTGTCAAGTCTGGTTTCGATCTCCTTTAATCTGTCTATAATCCATGCGTTTGCCTCCTGGGAGGAGGGGTCTCCGGATGTAATCTCCTTGTAGAGACCTTCTATTTCTTCGAGCCCCTGATTGGATTCCTTTTCATTGTAAAGGAGGTCTATACCTATGATTTTAGCGCCGTTATCCTTAAGGATTTCTATCATTTCAGCTATAGTGCTTCTAGGCCAGGGCCATGGCCCCAGTTTATCCAGACTGTCCCGGTCTATCTTTACTATAGCGATCCTGCTTGCGCCCATGTAAGAAGACAAGGTAAGACGCGTACCGATTCCATACAGATATTTTTCAATGGTCTCAAAAAAATTGAATGAAATGAAGGAAAGGACGGCAAAGATACCGGTTATAATTAAGGCACTGATCAGATATGATGTTTTGAACTTTGTATTTATCATTAAGTATTATATCGAGAAATTGGTTGATTGCTGTAAATACCCGCTTCTCTCCGGAAATACCGGATGAAATTCTTACGTAAATGACATGTTATTCAGGCTTAAACCGGTTTTTTTATTACCAAGTTTTTGATTATATTAAAATTACATCTATTGTCAAAGACATTTCAACATTTTTTATAATGTTTCAAATGTGCAATTATTGTCATATCTTTAAGAGGGGAATTATCTGCGCTTTATGCCATCCGGATTGAACTTTTATGAGTTATGGGATCCCTTGATAAGGCAAGTGGATTTTCCTTGAAAAAATGCATGAGGCATAATAGACTTTTGAAAGGACACAGGAACTTAATGATGACTGAACAGAAAAAACAGGATGATGTCGATTCCAAGAATAAAAAGAATTCCTATTCCAGGCGCAAACTTGGGGAACTGTTGATCGAGACCGGCCTTTTGACCGTTGAACAACTGATGGAGGCGCTGAAGGTGCAGCGTGATTCAGGTAAAAGGCTGGGCGCAATATTGATGGATATGAATTTCGTCTCGGAAGAGGAAATCGCTTTTGCCCTGGCAATGCAGCTCAAGATCCCCTATATAGATCTGCATGATTATCCGATCAAAGACACTATCCTCGAAAGCATACCGAGGGAGGTTTCGAATAAATTTACGGTAGTGGCCATTGATCTGATCGAAAACATCCTTAATGTGGCCATGGCTGACCCGCTTGATCTCAATGTTATCAAGGATCTGCAATTCATAACGGGATATAATATCCAGCCATCCATTTCGACCCCTACGCATATAATGAACACACTTCAGAAGCATTACAGCCCTGAGAAGACCATCCGCCAGGTGGCCAGCGAATTTGAGGGCGATGAGATAATGGAATTCCTGCCTGAAGAGTCCATGGATGAAGAGGAAGAGCCCAGCGCTGAGGAATTCAAGGACTCTCCCTTTGTAAAAATGGTGGACCTTATCATAAGGAATGCCATAAAGAGGGGCGCCAGCGACGTTCATATAGAGGCACAGGAAAACCAGGTTCGCGTCAGAAACCGTATAGACGGCGTATTGCAGGACTCCATCAAACTTCCAAAATGGACCCAACCTATTATTATATCCCGTATAAAGGTCCTAGGCGGGATGGATATATCGGAAAGAAGACTCCCCCAGGACGGTAGGATAAAGGTCAGATCAAGAAATATCTCGGTGGATCTCCGCGTATCCACGCTTCCCACCTATTATGGTGAAAAGGCGGTTATAAGGATATTAAATAAGGAAGAGGCCTTTCTCTCGCTGGAGGATCTGGGATTTTCCGAGAAAAATTTGAAGTCCCTGAAGACCTTTGTTAAGCAGCCCCAGGGCATGATATTGTTTACGGGACCGACGGGGAGTGGAAAGACATCCTCCCTTTATGCCTGCATGAAGGAGATACGTTCCGAAGAGGTAAACATCATATCCGTCGAAGACCCGGTGGAATATGAATTGCCGGGCATCAATCAAGTTCAGATCAACGAAAAGGTGGGTCTGACCTTCCCGTTTCTTCTGCGGTCCATACTGCGCCAGGACCCCAACGTGATCATGATCGGTGAAATAAGGGATATGGAGACGGCGGAGATAGCCTTGCAGGCGTCCCTTACAGGCCACCTTGTTCTCTCGACATTGCATACAAATGATGCTCCATCCGCCGTGACGAGGCTAATAGATATCGGGATGCCGCCTTATCTTATAGCCTCTTCAATACTTGGAATAGTCGCCCAACGGCTTGTCAGAAAGATATGTCCGGACTGCAAGGAGGAATATGTCCCTGATCCTGACCTCCTTTCCCGGATAAGTCTAAACAGCGGAGAGCTGCCTTTTAAATTTTACCGCGGTAGAGGATGCAAGAATTGCGGGCAATTGGGTTACAAGGGAAGGACCGTCATAGAGGAGATCATGATAATGGGACATAAGATCAGGGAACTGATCCAGTCAAATGCCTCCATAGACCTGATTAGGGAGGCCGCCTTGGCAACAGGGATGGCCACTCTTGGCGTGAGCGGTCTTAAAAAGGTTGAGATGGGCATTACTACCCTTGAAGAGGTGCTTAAGGCCGTGCAACAGAAAGAGGAGCTTACGAGCATCTGTCCGTCGTGCGGCAAGGCGGTAAGCCTGGATTTCAGGAATTGCCCCTATTGTAAAAAACCGCTGGTTCCTTCATGCAGTACATGCGGCAGAATTGCCCAGCCCGAATGGGTGGTTTGCCCCTATTGTAGAAGCGAACTGAAACCAACGTAGCTATATTCCCCTGGATATCTGATTTGTATAAATCTGAATTTCATTGGTATTTCTTTAACTACCACATAACCGGTCAGAATCTTTATCATGCTGCCGGAGAGTGTAAGCGTTTCTGTTCTCAGCAGAATATGAAAGTGATTGGAAATCAAGGCCCATGCATAACAAGATTTCTTTATCTCTATCAGTAGATCGCCAGATTGATCCAGACAAGCTTAATGATACTTTTTATCCGTACCTATTTCACAATAATGAGTTGATTTATTTAAATATATGTGTAAGTATACTTGCATATA
>JAFGIC010000223.1 GCA_016929815.1 Deltaproteobacteria bacterium | reverse complement strand
TGAGAACTATCCACTCTGTGAAAAAGAAGTTAGGAAAGCTTATTTAGTTTTTTTATTGCGGTCTTTGACAACATCAATAAAAGAAGAGAGGGCGGATGTTGTGCCGAATTCATCCTGGTATAGTTTTTCACTCCAGATGGTAAGGCCCAGCTTAAATATATAATTTATCAGGTCATCGGCATTTTCAGCCCCCTGGGACTTGAGGGACTGAAGTAGCAGGTCGTCCGGCACCTTTATCGGATAAACTGATGTCGGGGCGTCGTTATCCGATTTAAGATATTCCTGGATACTCTTTAGTATCCTGAGATTAGAATATTTCTTCTGGTATTCCATTTCATCCATTTGATCACCCATTTTTTAATAGTATAAAACTAAATAATCAATGAGTCAAAAAAAAGATGAATACGGTTCAATAATCAATTCGTCTCAACAAACTTTTTTATCCGAAGACCATCCTCTTTTACGCTTATCCTGACAGCCCCGCTTTCATGAATCCCTATTATCTCGCTCCCGGTATCTTTTAACCTTTTGATCGCCTCCGCATGGGGAAAGCCGAAAGAGTTTCCTTTTCCGCATGAGATCACGGATATTTCCGGGGTTACGGCATCGAGAAAAGGGACCGTGCTTGAAGTCTTGCTTCCGTGGTGAGGCGCCAGGAGAACATCGCTGTCCAGATTATATCCGCAGTTTTTTACGACATTTCTTTCCCCCTGCGATTCAATGTCACCCGGAAAAATAAACGACTTCCCCCTGTACGAAATCCTCAGAACCATAGAGTTGTTATTAAGCCCTTTATCATCTTCCGACACATAAGCGCTCCATGATTCTTCAGCGACCGGCGGGTGACACAGTTCAATCTTCACGCCCTCTATTACTCTTCCTGATGACAGATCATCCGGTAAAAGAACGCCTATGCCTTTCTTTTTAACCGTTTTAATGAGTTCCAGGAATTCCGGAGTTTCAACATCCTGTCCATTGTACCAGAACTCTTTAGGATTGAAATACTCGGCAATAAAGTTCAGGCCGTTTAAATGGTCCGGATGAGGATGGCTGAGTACAATGTAATCAATGCGGCGTATCTTTAAATACAACAGGAAAGGCGCCACAACCATCTTTCCTGTATCATATGAACCGCTTGTAAAGCCTCCCCCGTCGATAAGCATCCTTTCCCTGCCCGGAAGCTGTACAAGGGCCGAATTCCCCTGTCCCACATCAATGAACGTTACCCTTATGTCCCGGTTAAAGCGGGTTTCGTATATCCAGTAAGATGCATCTATTGCGCTGATCACGAGTATAAATAAAAGCCCCCACTTTGCCCAACTTCGTTTTTTAATGGTGAATACGAGAAAGATAATTATACTGTAGCACAATATGACCTCAAATGGATTCGGCCTTATTGACAAGAAGGAAGCCCATGGAAATCCGGACCAGAAACGGATAATATTCATCATGCAATCAAGTCCAAGGGCCCCCAGTTTCAGTATTATGGAGGACAATGAGGATGACACCGGCAGGAATACTACCGACAGCAGCCCCACAGGAAGTATCCACAGCCCCAGGAGAGGTTCCACAATCAGGTTGATAGGCACTGCTATGACGGATACACGATTAAAATAATATGTGGTTACCGGCAGGAGAAAAATTACCGCCGAAAGGGTTATCACCAGCAGGCTTGAAAAATAGACATAAACACGGGACAGGATATTTTCAATATGATCGTCATATAACACTGCCTTCGACAACCGGTATATCTCCGGTGACAGCCAGAATATCCCAATAACGGCTATAAATGACAGCTGAAAGGAGATATTGAACAGGTCGTTCGGATCAAGCGCAAGGACAATAACGGCGGCCAGGGCAAGCGTTGACCACGAGTCCTTTTCCCTCCCGATTACCATGGAAAGGAGATAGGTGATTGCCATTATCATTGCCCTTTTCGCAGAGACCTGAAAACCGGCAATGAATGTGTATGCAAAGACACAGAGGCATGTAATCAGAGCCGTCAGTTTACGGATATCGATCCTCAGCATCAGACCGTAAGACAGGGAAAATAAAAATCTGAATAATGAAAAGGACGTTACTGCAACCAGCGCAACATGCATGCCGGAGACTGAAAGGATATGCCCAAGGCCCGTTATGTTAAAGGATTCTCTGAGATCGTTGTCTATACCCTGCATCTCGCCGAGGATAAGCGCCCTGTAAACCGCCTGGTTTATTGGGGAGAGGTTGTTCATAATCAGTTTTCTTACAGGTCCTCTTGCGGCCTCCATGGCCTTCATTATGAAGTTAAGGTCTCCACGGCCCACGCGAATAATGTATCTGCCGTCCGATACCGACGCCCTGCAGGAGAATCCCTTCATGGCCATGGCGTCTTCGTAGTCATATCTCCCGGGATTATTAAAATTTTTAAAAAGGCTCAGCGAGGCAGGGAAACGGATCCTCTGCCCCACTTCAAGATCGATCATATTTTTGTACACGGTAACAGCGGCCTTTTCTCTCAAGTATATTACATTACTATTTAGATAAACGGCTTCAACAGATACATCCAGTCTTGATCTTTCCTGATAAAGGCTCTCCTGATTAAGCACAGTGCCTTCAAGTATTGCACTGCTCTTTGTTTCCGCGAGTTCAGTCAGGATGGAAGGTTGTTTTGATGCGCTTATAAAGAGAAATATGCCGGTCAAAAAAAATATTGAGAGAAAACAGATCAGCCTGAAAGAGCGGCTGCGGGGAATGAATGAAACGACGAGAAGACATACGATCAGCAAAACAAGCGGTAAATATATGCCCTGAATGGAAGATAATAAAATCCGCCCCGCAATGATCCCGGAAATAAAAAAGAAAAAGACCGGAATCAACGGACGGTTAATTACTTCAATCCTCTTCTCTCCTGATATTCGCTCCGAGGGCACGGAATTTTTCCTCCAATGCCTCATATCCCCTGTCAAGATGATAGATGCGACTTACCTCGGTCCTGCCTTCTACCGCTACAAGCCCTGCAAGGATCAATGAGGCACTGGCACGCAGATCCGTGGCCATAACAGGCGCGGCCAGAAGGCAATCTCTGCCGCGGACAAGGGCCTGGTTTCCGTTAATTGTTATATCCGCCCCCATCCTTTCCAGTTCACTGACATGAATAAAACGGTTTTCAAATATGGTCTCTTCAATAATACTTGATCCTTTTGCAATACACATCAGCGTCATAAACTGCGCCTGCAGGTCGGTAGGAAACCCGGGAAATGGCATCGTGGTTATATCGACGCTGTGAATGATCTTCGGTCCTTTAATGGAAAAAACATCTTCCCCATATTCTATCTCTGCACCGACGGCCCGTAGTTTTTCAATAACCGCGTACAGATGGTCAGGACGGCAGTTCTGTATCCTTATATCGCCCTGCGTGATGGCGGAGGCTATCATGAATGTTCCTGCCTCAATCCTGTCGGGTATTATTGAATGTTCGGCAGGTTTTAATTCCTTCACGCCTTCAATAAAGATTGTATCCGTGCCGTCTCCTCTGATATCTGCTCCCATCTTTCTGAGCATGTCCGCCAGATCGATGATCTCAGGTTCTTTTGCCGCATTATTGAGTATCGTGCTTCCGTCCGCCGTAACAGCGGCCATCATGATATTCTCAGTTCCCGTTACAGTCGGAATATCAAAAAAGATATTCGCGCCCTTCATATGTTTTACCTCGGCATTTATATAACCATTCTCGAGGCGCATATCCACGCCCATGGCAGATAACGCCTTTAGATGAAGGTTCACAGGCCTTGCACCTATTGCACACCCGCCGGGAAGTGAGATTCGGGCTTTTCCCAATCTAGCAAGAAGCGGACCAAGCAGCAGGATGGACGCCCTCATGGTCCTTACAAGATCATATGATGCTTCATGATCAATTATATTATCTGTATTGACGGATAGTGAATGATCTTCGTTTTCATGGAACTCCGCTCCCATGCCGGACATTATTGTTTTTATTGTCATAATGTCCCTGAGAGTAGGGAGGCTATGGATTATGTGCGGCCCGCCTGTTAAAATGCAAGCAGCAACAGCCGGGAGCGCCGCATTTTTTGATCCGCTTATTGTTACGGTTCCCTTAAGGGAATTCCCGCCTTCAATAACTATTTTCTTCATTTTCTTATCACCGGATTTTTATTATAATGCGACTCTATATTATATCGGATACTGCTAGTCAACCGGTTTAAATTCAAGGAGATCACTTGATGACAAACCCCATTGAAATAAAGTTTGTTGCTGATGTGATGTTAGGACGTCTGTCAAAATGGCTCAGGGTAATGGGCTGTGACACCCATTACCAGCCATTTTACAGGTCGGAGATAATTGATATGTCTATCCGTGAAGGACGTCTTTTATTGACAAGAAACAGACGCATGACAGAAAAATACCATCCTTCCCTCTTAATAGAAACGGATAATGTCCGCACACAACTGCAGGAAATACTAAAAAAGGGTTATCTTACCCTTGATAGTTCACGATGGTTCACCAGATGCCTGGTCTGCAATATCCCATTGAAAAAAATACCCATAGAAGAATCAAAAGCACAGATACCTGATTATATATTCAACCAAAACAAACCGGATATATACCTCTGCCCTTCCTGCGGACGGTACTTCTGGCCCGGCAGTCATAAAACCAGGATGATGAAACAGCTTTCAGAATGGAATTTATTTAATACTGATTAAAAACACTGCCTCATCGGTACATGACGTTAATCAACTGACTTTTATTTATACAGTTAATTGAGCCTGCATCCCGGAGCCATAAGGATCACAGTTGTATCAGTTTGCTCTAAAACGCTTATTTTGCCTTCTTAGCCGCTTTCCTTGCTTTCTTCTTAGGCGCAGCCTTTTTCTTGGGAGCAGCCTTCTTTTTCGGTTTTGCAGACTTAGCCTTTTTAAATTCTGCTTCCAGCTTTTTGATATTAGCCTTTGTTGATGTAAGTTCCTTGTTAATTTTTGCTAATTTTTTCTTTGCCTGTCCCATCCTGTACTTAATTTGATTAGCAGTAGCCATAGTGTCTCCTTTCTATTGAGTTATTATTAAAAGCCTATGTAAATGGCAATATATAAAATAAATAATAAAAAGTCAAGAAAATATAATCGTTCATTCAAAGAGTAATTGAAAACTCCAATGACTATTCTACTATAGATAACTGAAACAAGAACCACCTATAAACAGATATAACATAGCTATAAAAGTCAATAAGGACGCGGCTTTCATGAATATAAGCTCCTTATGTAATATATTGGCGTCATCACAATGTTGTATTGAAAAGCTCAGGCAATACTGATACAATTTAACAAAAATGATTTGCATAAAGCGTGACAATGACTGATAATAAGTTTAATTGAATATTGATGATTAAATTTTTTTAGATGTACGAACAATAAATTCCATTTCTTACCAATGAAAGGAGGTGAATCTGCTTTTACATGGTGTCGTCATTATCAACCTTTAATAATTAAGGAGGCATGACATGGCCGGGAGCACTTACAAGATTATTGAGTTGGTTGGCACAAGCGATAAGTCATGGGAAGAAGCTGCATCAATCGCAATAAAAACCGCTGGAGAGAGTCTAAAGGATCTCAGGGTTGCTGAGGTAACAAAACTTGACGTTACAATTGAAGACGGAAAGGTAAAGAGTTACAGGACAAGGTTAAATCTTTCGTTCAAGTATCAGAAATAGCCGCAACAATAATTGAAGGCCTTGATGATAATATAAAATCGGGGCCTTCTTTTATTTTTTCCCGGAAATTGGCTCAGTAATTTCTTTCTTTAATATTATAATACCTCGGCTTTCCTGCATGCCGGGAAGGTGGTAGGGAATCAAGTGATCTACTGTCAGATGCCGTTCTCTCATCAGTCCTTCACAACTTTTCAGATTTTCTTCAACACCGCATCCTGAAAAATAGACTAGCAGGCCTTTATTGGAAAGAAGGTGAGAGCACCATCTGATAACACGCTTAAGATCCGCCAGCGCCCTGGCGGAAATAATATCAAAACCTTCGGCAACAAGCTTATCACCGACAACTTCTACCCTTCCATTTACAGCCTCAATATCGGAAATCCTCAACAATCTGATGACCTGTTTTAGAAAACTGACCTTCTTTGAGCCGGCCTCAACCATGTACAGCTTTAAACCGGGAATGAGTAATTTTATCACGAGTGCAGGGAATCCGGCGCCTGATCCTACATCGAGCATCCTACCTTTTAAAGGAAGATAGGGGACAGGAATAAGCGAATCCAGAAAAAGCTCTATAATCATCCTTCCACGTTCATCGATCCCGGTAAGGTTCATCCGTGAATTCCATTCAATTAATTCTTTGAGATAAACCTCGAATAGATTTAGGTGGCTCTCCGACAGTCTTATGCCGTAATCGGACGCCTTTGAATACAGAAAGGGAAAATCGATATTATCGTATCTCAGACAATCACCCTCCTTTTTATTATTTCTACTGCCTCATCAGGATCGTCAACGAGCTCGAAGATATCGAGATCCTGCTCCGATATGGTCTTCTCCTTGATCATCGTGCCCTTTATCCAGTCTATGAGACCTTTCCAATAATTTGAATCGATCAGCACAACAGGAAATGATCTTATTCTTTTGGTCTGTATTAACGTGATTGACTCGAATAATTCATCCAGCGTTCCAAATCCGCCCGGCATTATGATATACGCAACAGCGTATTTTACAAACATAACCTTTCTTATAAAAAAGTATCTAAAATCAAGCCTGACATTGGCATATTTGTTGGGTTTCTGCTCATTCGGTAAATGGATATGAAGCCCCACTGAGCGGCCGCCTGCCTTGGCAGCGCCCCTGTTGGCAGCTTCCATTATGCCCGGACCTCCGCCTGTAATAATATTGAAACCGTTTTTAACCAGTGAAACGGCAATTTTTTCTGCCATCTTATATGACGCACTTTTGGGAGAAATTCTTGCTGATCCAAAGATCGATACGGCAGGATATACCTTGGGCATGGTCTCAAAGCCTTCCACAAATTCTGAAAGAAAATGAAACATCCTCCAAGTATCCTTAACAGTCAGCTCATCCACCAGATATTGATTTTCATTCATAACGCTTCACCTCTTTGTTTGCTGAAAATAAATTGATTTTTTTAAGTTTTTTGTTAATCTTGAATTAAAATACTTGGAGATAATAGATTCTCCTATCCTGGCTGTCAAGATACGGTAAAGTTTTTATAGATTAT
>JAFGIC010000222.1 GCA_016929815.1 Deltaproteobacteria bacterium | reverse complement strand
CCTCCAGGGGATAGCTGGCCATGCCGGACGGGGCGGTCCTGAAACCCTTTTCCGGCTCCGTGACGCCCTGGGCCGCCCACAGGAGCTGAGAGATCTCTTTTAGCGTGACAGGGGTGTCTGCGTAAGTCCTCAAAGATCTTCTGGACGCAAGGGCCTGTTCAATGGAAACATCGCTTTCGAGCGACGGCTGTGGAAGCTTGATGTCACCTTCAGCCGCAGATCCCACAGACGCCACGGCGATCAGAAGACATACCCACAGTGCAATAATAAAAGTTCCGGTTCGTTTTATTGCCTTCATTTTTTCTCCTTATAATAAAAATGTACTTTAGGAAGTATAGGAAACTCTCAGTCTGGCGTCAAATTGAATCAATATAACCAGCTTTGGTTGAGTGCCTATACAAAGGACTAAAATAAAATGGGCGATAAAGTCAAACCGTTAAGTGTTCAAAATGGAGTAAAAGCCTCGTAACGTTTTACAAGAGAAGAAAGAAGAAAGGGGAAAGCGTATAGAAAAAATTATTGTGATTCTGAATTCTGACTCCTCTATCCTGTATTCTCTATACCCGGTTGCTTTGTTGCGGGGTAGTTCATTAATGTTGCATAAAAAAAGGCGGGGTAACAGCCCCGCCTCTTCTAAATCAGTTAATCTTTATTTCCTGAATCTCCTTCTTCCAACAGCCGCAAGTCCTATCAGACCTGAACCAAAAAGAAGCATGGTTGCGGGTTCGGGAACCGGGTTGGAAGCACCAAAGTAAGTGATATGGCTTAAGGCACCACTGTTAGTTACAAAGTAACTTTCATCTACAAGATCATCATCAGGAGAATCCCAAATAGCATAATGATTTGGGTCCTGTCCATATTTTAGGACGGCATATTCCCATGCTACCGGTTGAGTTATGCCCTCTGCATACTCAGTCCAAGAAGAACCATTCCACCCATCCCAATTTGGATCATCAATGCCATCATCACGTGGCCATTCATCCTTGCCTAAATATTGTAGGCCAGATGTACCTTCTTCATATCCTAAAAGATTCTCCAGCCAAACTAATTCTTCAGACGGGTTGCCAGTAAAATCATCAGGGTTTGTAACTTCATTTATTGCTTCCGAACCGTCCACAAGTATATCAGCATAAACCTTAGATGTTCCTAAAAAAATTAAAAATGATAAAATAGCCATTAAAAACAGAAATTTATTTTTCATAAGAGCTCCTTTCTCTTAAATGGTTTGTAATCGATACGTATTGCTCTTTTATAAGGCAATTGTCGTGCCGGAAAAGGGCCTTTTTCCTTTAAAAATATACATGAAAAAACAAGGGGTTATGAGGCTAACAAAAAGCTCATTATAAAATATGTAATTTATTGCCATCTTTATATGTAATTTATTGCTAAAAAGTGGAAAGGGATTACATAGATAAAATATAGGCTTAAGGCTCAGTGCCCAGGGCACAAGGAAAGGCAAAAGACTGGATCTGAAGTCAGTCCTTAGATATATTCAGGACCATGAGTCTATTCAATTTTAATCTGGGAAGAAACTTTTAAATCCCGTTTCAGCTGCATGGCAGCGATATATTAATAGTTTTATAATCGAGGCATATTCTTTTAGCTCCGGAGGAACGGAATGTTAATAATATTAGACCCTAAATGCATTCGTTATTTATATCGCTCCTACGAAGCTGAAAAATTAAATTGCAATTCATATGCTATTAATATGTCGCAACTATGGCGCTATGTTCCGGTAAAAAAGGTCCTTGGGAGATAAACGACAGGATCACTAACCGTGAACTTTAAACCGTGAACTTAACAAACTCTTCATGCTTTCATTATTTATTATCGATGGGCTGCTTCAGCTTTCTTCTTATCATGACATATCCTGCAATGACAAAAAGGATGCCGATGATAAAGACAGGGTTGTTTTTCTCCATCATTCCATAGACAATCCCTGCGACGCCTAAAACACAGAGGATGGAGGTGAGGATCTTTTCTTTTAAGGGGGACATAAAAACCTCGGTTCAGGGTTTACGGTTCAGGGTTCACGGTTCAAGGTTCAGGGTTCAAGGTTCAGGGTTAAAAAAGCATAAAGGCTTTCTCATGAAAGCCCTCTTAGATCAGGCGGCACCTTTCATTGTCATGAATTTAACAGGGCAGGCGAAATTTTGAAAGCACAAAATTTTTTTCGTGTTTTTGTTTTTTTGGGATATAGGGAAAAATCATCGATCCTCCACGTCCTGCTGCATCGAGTGAGCAACGCGAACGGGTGGTGAATTAAAGTTCTTTAACCGTGAACCCTGAACTGTGAACTCTAATCCCTTAACCCTGCACCCTGCGCCCTGCACCCTGCATTTATGTCACACACACCCTCCTGACTTCTGAGATATCCGTCAGCCCTTTAAACACCTTTTCTATACCGTCCTGTTTCAGGGTTGTCATGCCTTCCATTGCCGCCTGGTGCAACAACTCATCAGCAGGCGCGCTCTTTTTGATCATCCTTTTTACCGCGGGTGTCCCTTCCATAAGCTCATGTATCCCGAGACGGCCCTTGTAGCCTGTGTAGGAGCAGGCCTCGCAGCCCTTGGGCCTGTACAGCTTCAGATCCTTTGTGAAACTGATCCCTGTGGATTCAAAAACATCCTCCCCGTAATCCTCCACAAGCTCCGTAAACTCTTCCTCTGATGGGCTGTACTCCTCGCGGCATTTAGGGCACAGCCTTCTTACCAGCCTCTGTGCCATAACCCCGAGGAAGGCGTCTGAGAAATTCAGGGCGTTAAGCCCCATGTCCAGAAGCCTTGTAACTGTCTCAGGGGCGCTGTTGGTGTGAAGCGTTGAAAATACCAGGTGTCCCGTAAGGGATGCCTCAATGCCTATGGAGGCCGTTTCATGATCTCGCATTTCACCTATCATTATCACATCCGGATCGGCCCTTAAAAATGCCCTCATGATCCTGGCGAAATCAAGCCCTATCTTGGGTTTGGCCTCTACCTGCCTCATTCCCTGCTGTGATATTTCAATGGGATCTTCGGCAGTCCATATCTTTATCCCCGGTTTATTAATATATCCCAAAGCGCTGTGCAGCGATGTCGTCTTACCAGAGCCCGTAGGCCCCACCACCAGGACAAGCCCATAGGGCTGTGCAATAATCTTTTTCATGCAGCTGAGATTGCGCTCGCTCAGGCCCATATCATCCAGCTTCATTGCCCCTGCCTTTGCAAGTATCCTGAGAACGGCATCCTCGAAATCACCGGCAGTAGGGAGCGTCGCCACCCTAAGCTCAAAGGGAGGCACCCCCTTTCTCTTGAACTTGATCTTTCCGTCCTGGGGAAGCCTCCTTTCCGCGATATCCAGGCCCGCCATGATCTTTATCCTTGAGAGGATTCCCCTGGCCATGGCATTGGGGACCTGCAGGTATTCCTGGCACACGCCGTCCATGCGGAATCTTATTATCGTTGTCTTTATTATTGGAGACGGCTCAATATGGATATCCGAGGCATTTTTTCTATACGCCGCCACAAGGATCTGATCGACTAGCTTGACAACCTTCCCCGATGCCTCGTCAAATTCATCAGCCTGGGCATCAATCTCTTCATCTTCCTCTTCAAAGGATACATCCGGTATCACATCAAAGTCACTGAGGTCAATAGCAGCATCGCTCGTATCTCCGGAATCCTTTCTGTCGAAAAAGAGCTTTATATATGCCTCTATATCCTCTTTGATGCCCACATAGAACTTTGTCTTGCCTGATTTTAGAAGTGCCCTTACTATATCGATCTTATTGAGGTTGATCGGGTCATCGATCAGGACCTCGATACAGTCCTTGTCCCATCCGAGGGGGACCCATCTGTCCTGGAGCAAAAAGGATTTTTTAAGGTTCCTTAAAAGTTCAACAGGGGGGATGGCCTCCGGGTCATATGCCTTGAAGGGGTGTCTGTAGCAATCAGTCAGGGATTGTCCTATCGCTGCCTTGTCCACTTTAAACTGGTTCACAAGGACATATTCCACACTCTGCCTTGCCTTTTTTGACTGCGCAAGGGCGTCTAAAAGCTGTTCCGTGGTAACCAGCTTGTTCTTTAGGAGATAGTCATATTTTGATCCCGTGGCAAACTGGGCTGCCAGGGCGTTCAACCTTTCCTTGATATCCGTATTTTTGGGGTCCAGCTGAGATGCTGTTTCATAGAAATAAAGGGCCTGCTCCTTATTGTCCCTTTTCTCCATCTCCAGGCCGAGCGCGAATTTAATCCTGGCCGATTGATCGTCTGTGAATTTGAACTTGCCGAAAAACTTATCCAGCTCCATTATGAGGTCCATCTTGGGATAAAGCTTAAAGAGACATTCGGAGACCTCATGTATGATATCATCCTTTCTGTGATCAAACGCAAGCACCTTTTCATACGCATCAAGGGCCTCCTTGTAAAGGCCGAGCTCCTTGAATGCAAAGGCGCTGTCATATATGGCCGGGGCGTTGTCTTCAACAGCGACCAGAGACTTATTTATATCGGCGATGTTCCTCTGGGATAATACCTTGGATTCCTTTTCCGTCCTCTCTTTAATCTCATTTCTTAAGAAGCTGATCCTGATCCTGATATCCTCCCTGCCCTTGATATCATCTTTGGGTATAACAGGAAGTATCTGTTCATATATACCTAGAGACTCTTTAGGCAGGCCCATCGAATAGTATGTCTCGGCCTCTTTTATTCTTATGGCAATATCTGTCATTTTCCCCTCTTCTCACGCAATCTCATCGGCAAGGGATGCAACCGTCAATGAGATAATCTTCTTTAATGTTTCCATAACGTTAAGGCCCTGACGGGCGCTGGCCTCAAAAGACGGGGCCTTGAGCTTGCTGTTAAGGGTCTGTTCCAGCACGTTGACCGGCGTCAGGGGTATGCCTTCCGCCTCCAGATCCCTTTTGTTATACTGGATCACCAGCGGTATCTGGAAGATGCTCTTTTTATAGGTGCTCAGATTTTCCTGGAGATTCTTGAGGCTTATGAGGTTCTTTTCCTT
>JAFGIC010000221.1 GCA_016929815.1 Deltaproteobacteria bacterium | reverse complement strand
GGACGGCTGATAAATATAGAAAATATTCCGACCCCCTACGCCTTTTCATATCTTGACAGGGTCTTTGATCTTAAATGCCAGGTATTCTCCGAATCAAGGTCCCTGCCGGCAATAGCCGTCGGTGTAAACGACTTTCACGGCACACGCTGTTTCCCCAGTGAATACCTGGTGTTCAGCCGCCAGTATTACCCATTTGATTTTACAGTCGGGATAGGGACAAAACGAATGAAGGGGGTTGCAACCCTTCTGGACAAGGCCGGTCTTTTCGGAGGGGTGGAGCTAGCCCTGACCGATGTGATCCATTTTATGGCCGAATATAATCCCGTCAGATATGAAGAGGATGTACGCTCGGCCAGGGGCGTTCCCGGGGGTGCAAGATGGCCGGTTAACCTGGGCATTAGGGCTGAAATACTAAAGGGTGTCAATTTCGACCTTTCATATCAGCGCGGGGATACCCTGGGGGCTGGGGTTCATCTTCAGTTTCAGCTCGGCAAACAGCTCCTCCCACAGAAACCCGATCCTCCCGTGCTTCTCCCTGTGGACCGTAGGTCATTCAGAGAAAGAGCAAACAGGGATATGATTAACGATATCCACAGGGCTATCCAGGAGGCGGGATTTTCAGACATATGCGTTTATACGGATGGCAGCGCGGTCGTTGCTGAATTTGAAAACACGAAATATCTGTCCTATCAAAAGGCAGCGGGAAGGGTTTTGCGCATCCTGATGTATCACTCCCCGAGCGACTGCAATAAATTGACGGTAGTGGAGAAGATACGGGATATGCCAATTATGGAGATCTCTGTCAGCCCTTCGAATCTGGAGATGTTTCTGCTGGGAAAGATACCTGAAGACATCTTTTATTCAGGCCTGATGGAGATAAAGGTCAGCGACAGTTCCGTTGACAGCATTAAACCGGGTTATATTGGATCTGATCCGGTCCCTGAAAGAGCCTATGCCATGGGCATAAAGCCTGACCTTACTACATTCTGGCTGGATGCAACCGATTATATCCAGCTGCGTGCGGGTATAAAACCCTTTCTTATCGTAAATCCATGGAAGGGCGCGTCAGTTTACGGCAGATTTGATGTGCCCCTTTATTCCAGCATATATGCCAGTGCCGAGCCTTCCACGAACCCCATAAGGACAGACCAGGCAGACTATATGGACCTCAATTATACCTTTGACAGGCTGTTGATCAATCAGGCCTTTCGTTTGTATGAGAAGGGCTTTGGGAGGGTAAGCCTTGGATATTTTGACAAAATGTATGCCGGCATTGGAGGTGAAGCGCTTTTTTTCCTAGGGGAAGGCGCCCTGGCCCTTGGCGTGGAAGGGGACTGGGTGTTGAAGAGGGAGCCGGAGACACAGTTTGCGATTCAGAATTTCAGAAGATACAGCATCTTGGGCAATGCCTATTACTATTACGGGGGGCTGGACATGACATTACATTTACAATATGGAAGATTTCTGGCCGGCGATACGGGCTGGATGTTTGATATTAATAGGGAATTCGATACAGGGGCCGTTGTTGGCCTTTATTACAGCTACACGGATACGGATATCTTTACGGATAAATTCAACAGGGGTTACAATAACAAGGGCGTCTATTTAAATCTGCCTTTCAGGATTTTTCTTGATCATGATTCGAACGAGATGCTGAACTATGGGATTTCTCCATGGACAAGGGACGTTGCAGCTACTGTGCCTCATTGGCAGGATATTTACAGCTCGGTAAAAGAGCTGATGCCGGGGATATTCAGAGACGGGATATCCGGATTAAGGGAATAAAGATAATAAAATGCTTGACTAGACACTTATCTTGATATTAAATTATGAATTAATTATGTGTCTGTACAGGTATTGGGGGGGACTTTCAGTGGGCATTACAGCAAAGAAAAACAATGTCTGGCTGAATATCGTTGCGGCAGGTATATCCTTTATAATGCTGATTATGCCTGTTGCCTCATCCGTATCCATGGCTCAGCAACATTCTCCCTCAGCAGCAGGTCATGCAGGGACAGGCGGGGCATCGGGGATGAGCAAGGTGACAGCGGGCAGTCAGGCAGCGGCAGGCATCGCGGCAGTGGCCGAGAGTACTGCGGCTGGTGATGCAGGGACAGGCGGAACATCGGGAATGAACGCGGTAGCGGCCTCAGGCAATGCAGGGGCAGGTGGAGCGGCTATAATGAGCACTGCTACAATAGTAGGCGTTTCCGCTGCGGTAGTAGCCGCCGGCGCCTTTGTCGCCAAGGCATCCAGTGATGATGACTCTTCCACCACGGCGGCCCATCACCATCATTAATGTTATTATTCGGCACGGGTATTTTATTGCGGGGACAACCAGGAGGTTGTCCTTTTTTATTCCAATTAAGTCGAGACCTTTGCATAACCCCCTTTTCCGTCATTCCGGACTTGATCCGGAATCCAGAAGGTGTTTGAAATTACTGGATTCCCGCCTACGCAGGAATGACGATATAACAACTTTTATGATGTTTTGCAAAGGTCTCAAGTCATCCTGCTGTCCATTTAAAAAACCGGGCCCCGCATGTGGACTCGATATTCCCACTTGATAAAAAAGGCATAATGATATATAAACCCCGAACAGCAACCTACAGGAAGGTCTTCGATAATGAGTAAAAATCTGGTTCGATTCTTATATTTATCTTTCTTGGCATGCCAAATCTTTTCCGGCCCGGCATCGGATGTCCTTGCCCAGGAATCGGGGTCTTCCTTTAGTATGGACTCCGAGGAAATGATCAGGTTATTACAGAGTCAGGGCGGCAGTACGCAGGTAAATTCAACCGACGGCGACAAGACGACATCTTTAGACGGGTCTTCCGGCCAAAATAGTGCCGCAGTCATTGAGGCGCCCGGCAACGGGGACCAGACCAGATATTTCACCGGTTTAAGCGATAATGAACAGATGAATCATTTCAATGCGCTGGGGGATAAGGATCAGATTACACTATTTAAAAGCCTAGATTCCGCCCTCAAGGTCAAGGTCTATAAAAATCTCAATAAAACCGATCAGACGAGGATATACGGGGGGCTCAGTCAATCGGAGCAGGCCGAACTGCTTGAACACATTACAAAGGAAAAGGGGTCTTCGAATATCGAGGATATCCTTTCCGGGTATTTTCCCAGGGATATAGACAATGAACTGGAACAATACGGTTACGATTTTTTCGCCGATGAATCCGATGTGTTTAAACCCCTGACAAATGTGCCGGTGGGTTCAGATTATATCGTAGGCCCCGGAGACTCTTTCGTGATTTACATCTGGGGAGGAGCGGAAGAAACCCACAATGTAATAGTCTCAAGGGAAGGAAATATCATTATCCCCCGTATTGGCACAGTCAATGTGACCGGGCTGACATTCGCGGAAATGAAAGACTTCCTGGGACTTAAGTTCAGGCAATACTACAATGAATTCCAGATGAATATAACCATGGGGACACTCCGCGCCATTGACGTTTATCTGGTAGGAGAGGTAAAAAACCCTGGGACCTACTCGGTCAGTTCCCTGTCCACCATTGTAACCGCCCTTTATGCCACAGGGGGACCCACAAAAAACGGCAGCCTCAGGGATATCAAGCTCATAAGGAATGGAGAGACAGTAACCAGCCTTGATCTGTATGATTTTTTCATCAAAGGCCTAAAGGACCGCGATGCGCGTCTTGAGCCAGGCGATACGATCTTTGTCCCCATAATAGGGCCAGTTGTAGGGATTTCAGGCTATGTTAAACGTCCGGCCATATATGAGATGAAAGGCAGTCAGACCATTGGGGAACTGATAGATCTTGCGGGGGAGGTACTGTCCGTAAGCTACCTTCAGAACGTGGTGCTTGAAAGGATAACCGACCATCAGAAGAGGATTGTAAAAACATTCAACCTTGACCCGAACGATGAACAGTCGGTTGGCGACCAGAACACCCCGCTGAAGGACGGCGATCTTATAAAGATCTACCCTGTAAATGAGACAATGCATCAGGTCGTATATCTTGAGGGCCATGTCAAATACCCGAGGGCATATGAGTTCAGGGATGGCCTGAGGCTCCTTGATATTATCCCTTCCTACGATTATCTGCTTAATGAACCGTTTCTTTCCGTGGCCGAGGTCGTGCGCCTGGCGCCGCCTGACCTGCATCCCGAGACAATAAAGTTCAGCCTTGACGCCCTGTTGTCTGGCGATGAAACCCAGAACCTGGAACTCCAGGACCAGGACAGGATCATAATATATGGAAAGTGGGATAAAAAGGACAGACCCAAGGTAACAATAAACGGACAGGTAAAAAGTCCCGGCACATACTATCTGGTTGACGATATGACGGTCAAGGACCTCATATTTCTTGCAGGAAACCTGTCCGATAATGCATATCTTGAGAATGCGGACCTTACAAGATTTATCGAGGGGAAAGACGACACGCAATCTCTGACAATGAAATTCTCAGTCAGAAGCGCATTGCAGGAGAATCCCGAAGATAACATCATCTTAGAGCCGGATGATGTCATATATATCCGGTCTATTCCCTCCTATTCCAAGGCATTAAACCGAAAGATATACCTGGAGGGAGAATTTATCTTCCCCGGTGAATACTCCTTCTCAGAGGGGGAAAGGCTTTCATCCGTGATCTCCCGGGCTGGGGGGCTCTCAGAAGACGCATATCCCTTCGGCGCTATATTTACACGCGAATCCGTGAAGCAGACACAGGACGTCGGCTACCAGGAGAATATAGAGCAGCTTGAAAGGGATGTGGCAAGCCTTACGGCAATAGCCGCAAACAGTTCTTCCCTTGATAAGGAGGATATATCATTGCTTCAGGCTACTATGTTGGAGAAACAGGCGCTGCTTGAAAAACTGCGGAACGCGGCGCCGACAGGCCGCATGGTGATCAACCTGGATAATATATTGGTGTCTCCTTCGTCCGTTTATGATGTTCAGCTGAGGGCCGGAGACCATCTGACGGTGCCCAAACGGGAGGATTTTATAAATATCTCCGGAGAGGTGTATAACCAGACCGCCCTTCTCTACGAGGAGAAAAGGGCGGTCGATTATTACCTTAATAAGGTGGGCGGCGTTACCAAGAGGGCCGCGAAAAGACAGATCTATATCGTAAAGGCCAACGGC
The DNA here is from genome assembly GCA_016929815.1 of Deltaproteobacteria bacterium. Classification (GTDB taxonomy): domain Bacteria; phylum Desulfobacterota; class DSM-4660; order Desulfatiglandales; family HGW-15; genus JAFGIC01. The sequence continues at coordinate 3,916 of JAFGIC010000221.1, read as the reverse complement.
ACCGTAATAAGCAAACAACAGGGAGGGCTGTTCGGGCTCGGTCTGTGGGATGAAGGAAATTCCAGATGGTCTTTCGGCGGATTCGGTTCTATTGAACTCGATCCCGGGGACTCAATAATTGTGCCGCAGAAGACAACCAGGATCGCCTGGCTAAAGGGCATGAGCAGTGTGACCTCTATCCTATATCAGCTGGCTGTGGCGGCTGCCGTTATACAGGACTTTTAATCTCTCGCAGAGAAAGGAATACCTCTTCATTATCCTGTCGTTCCTTATGCCCATGGCAAGGGCCTTTTTGCTGCCGACAATGACGACTAGGCTTTTCCCCCTCGTCACCGCGGTGTATATAAGGTTTCTCTGAAGCATTACATAATGCTGGCTCAACAGGGGCAGTACGACCGCGGGATACTCGCTTCCCTGGGACTTGTGAACCGATATGGCATAGGCAGGGCTTATTTCATCCAGCTCGGAATAATCGTATTCCACTCTGGCGCCGTCAAAATTTACGGTGACTGTCTGCGCCTCTGGGTCAATCGCGGCGATCCTCCCGATATCACCGTTGAATACTTCCTTGTCATAGTTGTTTCTTGTCTGGATAACCTTGTCGTTCAGTTTAAAGAGCCTGTCCCCCCTGACAAACGATTTCACGGACCGGTTGAGCGAGTCCTGCAATATCCGGTTGAGGTTTTCCGTTCCGACCAGACCCTTATGCATGGGGGAGAGGACCTGAATATCATCAACCGGGTCAAAGGAAAAACGCCTTGGTATCCTTGTGCCGACAAGCTCGGTTATTATCTCCAGCGCCTTGGCAGGGTCTTCCTGCTCTATGAAATAAAAATCGTCCAATTCCTCCCTGTCCGGCTGTAGTTCCGGCATGAGCCCGTCATTGATCCTGTGTGCATTCACTATTATCCTGCTTGCGGCGGATTGCCTGAATATCTCCTTCAGCTCAACGACAGGGACTGCCTTGGAATTTATTATATCCTTCAGCACACAGCCGGCGCCTATGGAGGGGAGCTGGTTTATATCGCCCACGAGTATGAGCGCGGCCTTGTCCGGGACGGCTTTAAGCAGGTGATGCATCAGTACGTCGTCTATCATAGAGACCTCGTCTATGATCAGGACATCCGCCTCAAGGGGACACTCCCTGTTCTTCTGAAAGCCCCCCTGCTTGCGGCTGAATTCCAGCATCCTGTGTATTGTCCGCGCCGGCAGACCTGCGGCCTCGCTCATCCTTTTGGCGGCCCTGCCTGTTGGCGCGGCCAGGAATATCCTTGCGCCCAGTTCTCGGTATATACGTATGGCGGCGTTGATGATCGTTGTCTTTCCTGTGCCGGGCCCCCCTGTGATGACCATGAGCTTGTCGGTCACTGCCCTTTTAACCGCCTCAACCTGTTTTGAGGCAAGATTTATCTTTATCCTTGCCTGAACCCACTCCAAGGCCTTCACCCTGTCAATGTCTCTCAGGCTCTTTCCTGAAGAAATAATCCGTGCAATGTCGTCGGATATGGATGTCTCAGCCGTGTAAAACCGTGCAAGATAGACCGCCCTGTTGTCTTGCCCGCCATCAGGCGCCCCCTCCAGGGCCTCTATGACGATCTTTTTTGCGCGTGCAAGGGAATCGATGGCCCTGATAATAATATGCCCCTCAACCGCAAGGGTTTCAGCGGCCTTTCCCATCAGGAGATTACGGGGATAATAAACGTGTCCCTCTTCCGCCAAGGTATTCATCACATAAAGGACGCCTGCCTCGGCCCTCGCAGGCGCATCGTTTTCAAACCCGAGTTTTTTTGCTATCTTGTCTGCCGTGGTGAAGCCTATTCCATGTATATCCATGGCCAGCCTGTATGGATTATTCTTCACGACGGATATGGAATTATTACCGTATTCCCTGAATATCCTTGCGGCGAAACCGGGTCCCAGGCCATAAGAATGAAGAAAGATCATCAGGTCCCTGATCTCCTTCTGGTCCATCCAGGCCTTTCTTATCATGTCCACCCTTTTGGGACCTATACCGTCGATCTCCTCAAGGCGATTGATGCGGGTGTCAATAATATCGAGGGTTTCTTTGCCGAATTCATCAACTATCCTGGCGGCCATGACAGGCCCGATGCCCCTGATAAGCCCTGAACCCAGGTATTTCCTGATGCCTTCTATTGTCGCGGGCGACCTGATATGATGGATCTCGGCCTTGAACTGCCTTCCGAATCTAGGATGATTAGTCCAGTAGCCCTTTACGGACAGTACCTCGCCCGGGGTCGGTGATATAATATTGCCTACAATCGTTACAGGGTCCCTGTATCCCCGGACAGTGAGCCTGGCCACCGTATAGCCGGTCTCTTCGTTGGAGTATGTTACGGCCTCTATCTGACCCTCCAGCTCAATGAGGGAAGACTCCCCAGACAAGGTCGGACTCTGTTTATTGTTGTCGTGATTCATGGGGTATTACATCTTAAAGGGGAGCCTTTTATTGATTGAAAAATCGAGAAAGGCGCCCCTGATAAGAGGGGCCATTTCAATCGACTGTTTAGTGCCCTGATCTCTTTCTTTACCCGCATTTCGTGAAGCCGCAGAAATGGCAGGTCATACAACCTTCTTCAAAACTTACGACATTTCCGCACTCAGGGCAGGTCTCGCCGAGCAGACTTTTTTCGTTTTTACGGGCCTTCTTTGCATTATCTCCTTTCAGGTACCTGTTTTCCAGGACGCGGCTTATAGCGTCCGGGATGGAAAGTACAAGCCCGTCCTTTTGAAATACGGGGTGTTCGCCGCCTATGCCCTTCAGCTGATCAACAATCTTTTCCACCTTGACCCCGGAACGAAGCGCGAGGGAGACCAGGCGCCCTATTGCCTCTGTCTTGGCGGTTGTTGATCTCCCTGATTTTCCGATTGTGGCAAATATCTCAAATGGCCGGCCGTCCAATTCTGTAACGGTAACATATAGGTTACCCATGCCTGTTGGGATCTTGCTTGTGAATCCTTCAAGCGTTTCAGGGCGTTCCTTGACATCTGCTATGGATGAAGTCTTGTTTTTATCATTTTCCTGAAAGCTTAGAACCTGGTTCTCCTTGCTCCCATCCCTGTATATTGTAACGCCCTTGCACCCCAGCTTATAGGCAAGCACATATACCTTTTTAACATCTTCTTCCGTGGCGTCCTTGGGGAGGTTGACCGTCTTGGAAACGGCGTTGTCGGTGTATTTCTGAAAGGCAGCCTGCATCAGGATATGCCATTCCGGAGTCACGTCATGGGCTGTAACAAAGACATCCCTGACATCCTCGGGAATATTTTTCATGTGTCTTACGGTCCCCGTGGAGGCAATCCTCTCCATCAGCTCCCGGGAATAGAAGCCCCTCTCTTTAGCAATGGTTTCAAAATGCCGGTTAACCTCCATCAGCTTGTCATTATCCATTACGTTCCTGACAAAGCTGAGGGCAAACAGCGGCTCTATGCCACTGGAGCAACCGGCTATTATGCTCAGGGTCCCGGTGGGCGCGATGGTGGTAGTGGTGGCGTTTCTGTATTTAGCCCCTTCACGATCCCTGTATATGCTTTTATCGTAATTGGGGAATACACCCCGTTCTTCTGCGAGGTACTGTGAGGCCTGATGAGACTCCTTCTGTATAAAACCCATTACCTCCTCGGCAGTCTGAAGCGCCTTCTCTGAATTATAGGGTATCTTAAGCTGATAGAGCATGTCAGCGAAACCCATGATGCCAAGGCCTATCTTCCGGTTGCCCTTAACCATCCTGTCAATCTCCGGAAGGGGATATCTGGACATGTCAATGGTGTTGTCGAGGAACCTGACGCTCCACCATACAATGTCCTTCAGCCCCTCGTAATCTATGGATGGATTTTCATCATTCTTAATAACATACTTGGCAAGATTGATCGATCCCAGGTTGCATGCCTCCAGGGG